>NZ_FNPQ01000015.1:0-71084 GCF_900107335.1 Nitrosomonas sp. Nm58
TAAGAACTATCAATGCACGGGAAAATATCCGACAGTTGCATTCGATTTTCTGGGCTATACATTCAGGCCACGAGGAGCGGAACGCAAGGATGGAAAAGGTCTGTTCACCGGCTTTCTGCCGGCCATTAGCAACAAAGCAGCCAAAGCGATACGGCAAGAGGTGCGGAGCTGGTCATTGCAGAACAAAAGTAGCAAAAGTTTGTATGATCTGGCGAGGATGTTCAATGCACCAATCCAGGGATGGATAGCCTATTATGGTAGATTTTATCGTTCGGCGTTAAATCCGATTTGGAAACACCTGAATTACAAGCTTGTATTATGGGCTGCACGGAAATTTAAACGTTTTCGTGGACACCGGCGGCGAGCAGAATGCTGGTTGCTGGATGTAGCCCAACGTCAACCTGACTTGTTTGCTCATTGGCGATTGTTTTATGGTAGTAAATTGACTGGATAGGAAGAGCCGTATGAATCGAGAGGTTCACGTACGGTTCTGTGAGCACCTGAAGGGGAAGTTCCTTCGGGTGACTCGACCCGGGCGACAGGCCGCGAATCGTATCGGTGTTATGGAATGCCGTCGTCTGTTTCCGTTCCCCGGTCTGGAGGTTAGTAAGGAATACGGTATAGTCATTGCCTTGCACAGTGATTTCGTATTCGAACCAGATATTGGGGATGAGTGCGGGGCCGGGCACGTAATTCTGCACAGTGGGCTCATTGAAATTCAAGTGCCATACGCGGTCTCCAGCCTGAATCTTGTAGATTGTGCCAGTGCGGTTTTTGAACAAACCATCCGGCTCAGGTCTAATACCGTAGAAATCTTTGCCAGAATCTCCGCGGGCATTATCATCGATCTGAACCTCGAAACCGGCGACCACAGGCTTCCAGGCAGCATTGGCCGCGTCAAAGGAAGGTTCGGGCGACGGTTGCTGTGCGATGCGTGCCTGAAGAGCCGCAGAAAGGCCCAGCGTCGGGCGTGGGAAGCGGACGAACACGCCGCTATTGTGGTTTGCCGCGTCGAAGATGCGAAACTGGAGACGCAGCGTGAAGTCGCCGAAAGCTTCCCGGGAGTAATAAAACAACCGCAACGCGCCACTGCCATAGCTGACCATCTCCCCATTAAGGTGGAGCATGCCACCGCCACCCGGCCCCGCAAGACTCCAGTTTTTGAATGTTGCCGCCGTCCCGTCGAAGAGAGGCCGGAAACCCGTTTCGTCCTGGGGACTTATGATCGGATCGGGACCAGAGAGCACACTGGTATTAAGCAGATCAGCCGCACGGCGGCCAAGCGCAACACCTGTGAGCATCGGGTTGGGCGAGCCCAGGGAAGGAAAAAGCGCGGGGCTGGCAATGTAGCAGTTGGTCGTATCGTGGATGCGGCCAAAGTCGTTGGTCACAGCATCAGCAACGTTATCGCCCATGCGCATCGTGCCTGCATCGTGATGGGTTGTGCCGAGATCATCTCGGTAGGTTCTGGATGTGTTCCTGAACGCGGCAAGTATCGCAAGTCGCTGCGCCTGGGTACCGGCGGGGACTGGAATAGCGCTGCCAGCGTTAGGGAGAATCTCGAATGGCTCATCGCCGGCGAAGATGAGCGCGATCTTATCCGCGACCGCATCCATCGCATCCCAGGTAACGCGGTCATTGTTGGTCTGCGCACTGCCAGGAAACTGCTGTGGGGCGGCCTTGGCGTTACCGAGATGAACCACAGCCTTGGGACGGTCAAAATCGGTTTCCAGCGTCGAGAGGTCAATGAAGCTGTCAGGATTGCGAGGCGTCATTTCGCCGATGCCGCGAATGGTCATGACGACTGTATCATCATTCGCACGGCGCATGGCCTCGATCAGTTCCAGATCCGGGATTTTCTTGAAAAGCTCGGCCTCGGATTCGGTGCCCAGTTTGCCCAGTCCTGAGGCGGTAATCTGGAAGTGAAAGGTTTTGTTGTTGGAAGCCTTACCTTTAACCAGCAATGCCGAAGATTGAAGGCTTGGAATCGTCATGGGCGGCAGGTTGGCCGCGATCGCTGCGCGTGGCACACGTATGGTGAGATTGCTGCGCAGATGGGCAATGAGATTGGTCCCCATGCGCTGGGCAGCGCGTCCCGCCAGCGACTGCTGAAAAGTGGTGAGCGCAATGCGGGTCGTTTCCACCGTGCCGAGTGCGATCACTGCCACGGCCTGCCGGCTACCTTGCGGCGGCGCGAGCATGATGTCCTGGGAAGCGCCATTTTGCCAGACACGCACACCGATTACGCGTACCCAGTTATCCGATTGGGTCTGGGTAATGAGTTCCTGTACATGGCAATTTGGTACGATCATCAGTCGCTTGCGCGCGTCTGCCACCGGCCCGACGCCATCCGCCTCTTTGTTTGCCAACCGTGCTGCGCTGATAAGACCGGGAATAGCGCTGAATTTATTGGTTGGAAAGAACCCAGGGAGGGTAGTCGACTGTACCGCAAGCGGTGCTTCCAGCTTGAAAAGCTCATGCAGGATTGCCTCAGGCGTTGTATCGGAGCTGGGCAAACCCAACCAGTCACGCAGCAGCGCGGCGGTGAGTGGGGGTTCACCAGGATCGGGATAGCGCACCGCAGGATGTTCAAGGAGTTGAGCTAAAGTTAATCCGGTTTCATTGCCCGGTGTGCTGAGCCCGGCGTGGAGTTGCTTACGCAGCGCAACGTGGAGCGGCCCGTAGATGAAGTCGTTGGTCTCTTTCACGCCGATTTGCCTGCTCGCCTGGGCAAAATACCCTTCAGCGGAAGGGGGCGGTCGCAGTGCCGTTTGTACCGCTGGCGGCCATGCCGCCATCTCCTCATCCAGCATCTCGGGCGACCATCCGCCCCACGTCATCGAACGTCCTCCGACAGCAAAGATCAGCCCAGCGTAATTGAGCGCCGGATGATTCATCCACGGCACACGAAAATCGGGCCCTCCCCCCATGAATGGCATGTTCTGCACATGCTCAGGTAACACGAGCGGTCCAGCCTCCAGCACCAGAATGCGGCGGCTGCGGGTAGCGTCAGTAAGGAAAAGATGCTCTCCCATGACTGCGCCGAAAGTGCCGCCGCCAATGATAATTACATCAAAGTCGCGCCGCCGTCCGGCAATAGTCTGCGCTGCGCTGTCAAGGGCTTCCTGTAATGTGTTGCAGAGAAAGCGCCCCATATTGTCCAGAGTAAACGAGGTAAATTCGGATCCCCGCAATTGAGCCATATCATTTCCTCCTGATTAGTCATTCAATTCCCGCCTTGGATTGGCGTGTAGCAAAAATAAACACTCCTTTTATGCTTCAATGGATTATTGAAATCCACGGGTTAAAAAATACGTGCAAATACCTGGTCAGCCTTTTTTCAGAGCTGGCCAGGTATTGCACTCTACGCTTGGCTATTGCGCCTACGACTTTATTCGTTGCCAGCGCCTGTGCGCTCCAGAAGGAAGTTAAATGATGTGAGAAAGTCAGGGCCCACGGAGGAGCCGATGATATTCCCATGATTGTTTATAGCTTGGACATACCTAAGAGAGCCATGCTCAGGAGGCATGTCCACCACCAAATCAGCCAGGTTCAAACGCACGCTCGGGCTGGGAACAAGATAGCTGTTGCCACTCTCACTAGTCGGGCTCCACACCTGCGTGATCACGATCAGATTATTGTCATTGAACTTCAGATCATTGCTGAGAGTGGGAAATTCAGGGGTTCCTTCTACAAAGTAAGTATGAAATACTCCTTCTTTATCCCATACGCCGATACGCTCGATGCCACGCTCGATATCACTAAAAAAGATCGAATAGCCGAGGACGTCGCCACGGTTGTTGATACCCACGACCAAGGAGTGGGGCTCAGTCGGCAGCGGGTGAAGCAGCGTGGCCAATCCGGTGCGGGGGTCGAAGCGGAAACCTCGAAAGCCGAGCCCCTCGATAAACGTATTACCGGAAATGATTCCCTGGTTGTTCATTCCAAGGGAGAAGGCCGACGAGATATCTGGCCCGAAATCCAGTGGTGTTACTTTCCCTTTGTCGTAAAGAACCGCTGTGGTATTGAAGTTCTCATCCACAGAAAAAAACCAGGGCCATGCCTGAGTCGTTGATTTCCGACACAAAACTAGTAATTTCTCCCGAAAGCCGCGGAATCAGCTCCACTTCGTTCCCGCGAAACAGCGCAGCCTGACCGAAAAAATTTTCGGCATCAGTCAGCACCGACCCGCCGATCATGCCGCCTTGGTTGGCCGTACTGGCGGTACCCTCCTGCAAGATAGTCAGGTTTCCATGTTCGAAAACAGCGATATAGCTGATAAATGTTCCATCTGACTCGTTGAAGGTAAAAGTGGTGCCGTAAACGCGGCCATCGTTGGTGATAGCGGAGGGGATAAAGCCAAGGGGTGGAACTGTCTCATCAAGCCAGACATAATGATACGCTGGCGTTACGCCCGCAGCTGCTTTTTTAAGCGGCACGACGCTTTGATCTCTAGCCTCAAGCGGCTGGAATTTTTCAGGATGTTTTTCGGCCAGAGCGGCATAAACTGCCGCCGGAATATTCCGCACCTGCCCTGTCAAACACGGGTCAATCACTTTGGTTCCCCGCAAGAGATGGGCATTCACTGCAGCTTCCCCAATTGCCTTCTTATCGACGGAATCGTTTCGCAGGAACCTTGCCGAACCTGGTTCCCTGACAATACACCTCATTTCTCTGGCGTCTTGCGTTAAACCGTTTGAGCCCGCGAGTGCTACAGGGAGTAATAAGAGGAATGTAACAAGGATTCCAGCAACCATGGCAAACTGTCTCTTGAAAGTTCTCATGATGTTTCTCCTCAAATAGAAGGAATTCATTGGAGATTCCCGGCACGACTACTGCAACGACTCGCAGCAGAAAAATGGGATCAGCCCATTAGCCAATTCCATTTTCTGCCGCCAACTCACTTTCTACTCGATACCTGAAACAGAGTGGCGCAACAGATCAAACCAATTCAGGTTTGTCGCATGATGATATTAAGAAACAACAAGTAAGCAGGCAATAATGCAAATGCATACAATTTTTATACTCATCGTACTTCAAAATTCGGTTTTCAAAATCCCTGGAATGAAGCGATCAAAATGATTTGTTGATTGAGTAATCATTCTCGATTCCTGATTCCACTCATGTTTGATTCAATCGATCCTATTGGATGGATGAAATTCTGGTACCTGCAGCGCAATCCGGCGTAACAACCGGCCCAGCAAATCGGAACCGGTAATGATGCGGCGTCTTTCCTTCTCCCACACCAGGATCAGGTCTTCGTCGATGACATCGTCACCCGGTCGCTCCGGACGCACGATCAACCGGGTCAGCGTCTGTCCGAGAGGCAAGTGCGGGTCGCGCACGACCAGAGGACGATGGCACAACTGCACAGGATCAAAAGGCGCGGGGTCGAACAGCGCAGCTCGCAGCAACGCAGCCGCACTCACCACTAAGCGCGGTTCATCGGCTTCATCCACCAGCACCAGCCACTTCTTGTCGCAGACCGCGATGCGCTGCAGAAACGGATCTTCCACACTACGCGTGATTTCCGGGAACACGGGTCGGCCATCACGAAACGCCAGACGGATCACGCTTTGCGGATCGAGCAGTTCTCCTTCCTGGCCAACCGGCAGATCATCCAGGGCCAGGAAATTGATGGCGCCGACAGCCTCAACATGGCTGATTTCAGTACCGCCACCACGAGCATGTTGTTCCAGCATCTGTATGATCTCATGCTCGCGCAGCCAGGGCGTTCCTTCCGGACCCACCCAGGCATCGAGCAGTTTGCTTGAGGGCCAGGCCACCGGCCATAGTATTACCCGGTAGAAACGCAGCATCGGCACAAACCGCGCCGTAACCGACAGCGCGTGGCGTGAGAAATAGGCCTGTGGAATAATTTCACCGCCAAAGGTAATAACCACCGTGGAAAACAGGAAAGCACTGAAGCCAGTCAGCACCGAATCGGCCAGTAAGGTTAGCAATACGTTGATCGCAACATTCCCCAACAAGATAGTGGTCAAGGTGAAATTGGCGTCTTGCCGTAAGGCCAGGACACTTTGGGCACCCACGTCACCACTTTCTGCTGCAACTTCCAGACGCAGACGGCTTAGGCTGAACACGGCCAGATTCAGGCCAGAAAATACCGCTGATTGGCCCAGGCACAGCGCAATGCCGAGCCAGGCAAACAGTTCGCTCATGAAATATTCCTCGCTCGTTGCAATCGAACTCCGGGCTTCACTCGTCCAAGGAATCTGGCGGTTCCATATCGCCGTTTTCGGTCCCCTCTTCAGTCAGATAATGGCATAGACGCCAGGTATGATAGGTTACGCGCTCCAGCCAGCGAATGGCATCCAATGCCTCCAGCGCATCGAACGGACTCTGTTTTCCGTGGGCTGTCTGGCGCAGGATAGCCAGACGCTCGTCGCGACGTAACTCTGCCAGGACCTGCGCTTGGTGTTCCATCTGCATCAGCCACTCGAACGATACCCGATCGAGTAATCCCTGGCGTGCTAACGTCAGCACCTTTTGACACCGGGTCAGCGCACCCTGCAGAGCTGGCTGGGCCATCACCTTGCGTGTGGCGGCAGACAGGTTCAAGCGGGTAAGCAAACGTGCCAAATGATCAATCGCGTGCAATTGGGCTATTCGCGAGCGGGATAGCGGCTCGTCATCTGCAATCGGTGGAATCTTTGCAAAGAAGTGTTGCGTCGTTTTTAAAGCACTCTTGACTTCAACCCGCTGTGGCTCGCTGACACGCGCCACCGCACTGCTCAACAACTGATTCAGTTGGCTGATCGTCTCAAGCGTGGTGACGATCAAGGTACGACGCGTGGATTCCAGCGCTACTGCCGGAGCCTGTAACAACGTATCGTCCAGGTGACGGGTAAGCCGCGGCCCCTGCTCAGGCAGCAGCCGCTCAATCGAGCGCGCAAAAGCACGGTTAAAAGGCAGAAAAATCGCCACGCCCAAGGTAATGAACGCAGTATGGAACGCAGCCAAACTCACTGCTCCCGGTTCCAAACCCATCTGCTGTTGCGCGAATGTCAGCCCCCATAAAAAGACTGGCAATAACAGCAGGGCCATGACGCCGGTAACCAGGTTGAATGCGATATGCGCAAGCGCAGTACGTTTGGCGGAAACGCTGCCGCCACTGGCCGCCAATGCGCTGGTAACAGTCGTGCCGATCGCTGCGCCGATAACGAGCGATGCTGCCTGGTCAAAATTAACCGCATTGGCATGCAGGGCAGTCAAGGTCGTCGCCACCACTGCGCTCGAAGACTGCATCACGACCGTCATGAGGGTACCGATCACCACCGTTACCAGATGGCTGATCATCCCTGTCGATGGCAGCGCAGCCAGATCGAAGATCCCCGCCATATTCTGCATGCTGTTCTGCAAATGATCGATGCCTATGAAAATCAGGCCGAAACCTGCCAGAGCCAGACCCAGCGAGCGCCAGCGTCCATGGGAGAGTAACCGTAAAAGCGCACCGATGCCTACCAGTGGCAACGCGTAAAAACCCAAACTCACTTTCAAACCCAGCATCGAAACGACCCAGCTGGTCCCAGTGGCTCCCAGGCTTGCTCCCAGCACCACGCCCACTGCCTGCGGGAAGGTAAGCAATCCCGCGCTAACGAAACCAATCAGCGTCATGGTCGTCGCACTGGAAGACTGTACCATCACGGTCACCAGCGTCCCAGAAGCAAAAGCCTTGTAAGGTGTGCCAGTGAAGCGCACCAAGGCGCGGTTCAGCGCATCACCGGCTAATGCCTTGAGCCCGTCAGTGAGCAGCACCACGCCCATTAGAAACAGGCCGACACCTCCTAGCAGCTGGAAAATCATGGCGGTCATGACTGGATCGCTTCAAGTGAACAAAACAATCCGCGCGCTTCACTCAACAACATTAATCTGATCAATCTCTACTCTCCACTTTGTACAAAAATATGCAGGTTATTGACTGTTGACAGTATCCATCAACGCTTAGATAGGGTTACCGATCCCAGCATTTTTAGGCTATTTACCCTTACCTATCATTGGACTCGCTTGGTTCTATTATCCTTTTTGATTTTGTCTGAGGTAACCCGAATATTTCATAAATTGGCACGTACCCTCACTTGTCTTTTGATTAATAGGAAAGATTTTGCTCAGTCGGGTGTATGAATCACTACACCCCTCTTTCTCAAAACTTCCCTATTAATCAATATCCTGCGTGATCATCACGCGAATTTATGAAATATTCGGGGTAACATGATACGCTCCAGCTGTAAATCGGCATCGATGCAATGAATGATCGGTAATCGGTCGGTCCGGATTTTCTGACAGCTTGCCACATGACAATCAGCGAGGAGCAGGAAACGTGCCACCAGATAATGTAGCTGAATTTCGTTTCTATGCCGAGCTGAATGATTTTCTTTCTCCCGAGCAACGGCAGCAAACGATGCACTATCGTTTCAGTGGTCATCCAGCAATCAAGGACCCGATCGAGGCATTTGGTGTGCCTCATACCGAAGTAGAATTGATTATCGTCAATGGCCAAGCGGTAAAATTCAATTATCGACTCCAGGCAGGCGACCGTGTCGCTGTCTATCCGGTTTTCAAAAGACTGAACATTGGCCCTTTGCTCAGGCTGCGCGAAAAAATTTCACCGGAGCCACGCTTCGTGCTGGATGTCAATCTGGGAAAGCTCGCCAGATTCATGCGCTTATTGGGTTTCGACAGCCTCTATCGCAACGACTATCAGGATCCCACTATTGTAAAAATCGCAGTCAGCGAGCAGCGCATCGTGCTGACCCGGGACCGCCGCCTTCTACATGCCAAACAGATTCAGCATGGTTATTGGGTGCGCGCAATCGATGCCGGCAGTCAGATCGATGAAGTCATCCACCGCTTCGATCTATGCAGGTTGATTCACCCTTTTGCACGCTGCCTGGTTTGTAATGGTGTGCTCGCCTCCGTCGACAAGACGAGCATATTGGATCAGCTTGAACCCAAGACAAAACGTTACTATCAAGTTTTCCGTCAATGCGTCAATTGCCAGCGCATCTACTGGGAAGGCTCTCACCTGGAGAACATGCGGCGACGCTTCGCTGGTTTACTGACGCGGGAGCGCGCTGATCCATCAGAAATCGATATGACCCAAGCGTCAAACGAGTAGACCGTTCAGACTAACGGTTGTCACGCTGTTTGACCTGAGCTCGTCGAAGTCCAATGTCAGTTATACTCATCACACTTTAAAATTTGGCATTGACAACCTCCAGCGGGAGAAGGTATTGATGCCGAATTTTGAAGTATGATGAGTATACTATGATCATGTAAGTTACTTATCAATCACATAAGTAACTTCCCCTACTCCCATTCCAAAAATGAAGGAGTCACCATGCCCATCCATAATGCTGATATCGCAGCCATCTTCGAAGAGATCGCTGATTTGCTGGAAATCGATAGTGCTAACGTGTTTCGCGTGCGCGCTTACCGCAATGCTGCCCGCACCTTGCAGGAATTGGGTAAAGATGTGCGAACGATGGTAGAAAAAGACGATGACCTGACCAGACTTCCTGGCATTGGTGATGATCTTGCCCATAAGATACGGGAAATCGTCGAGACCGGTCACTGCGTTATGCTGGATAAACTGCACAAGCAACTGCCGTCGACCATCACGGAATTACTGAAAATCCCCGGGCTGGGACCGAAACGAGTAAGCGCGCTGTATCACGAGCTGGATATCCATACGATGGCGCAATTGCAACGCGCCGTGCGCGATCACCGTATCCAGGCCCTGCCCGGCTTCGGTGAAAAAACCGAGATGCACATTGCCGATGCCCTGGCCATTCACGCGAGCAACACCAGCCGTTTCAAACTGGCCGTTGCTGCCCAGTACGCCGAGCCGCTGGCAGCCTGGCTGCGTACAACTCCCCGAGTTCAGCAAGTAGTGATAGCAGGCAGCTACCGGCGCGCACGAGAAACGGTAGGCGATATCGATATTTTGATCACTGCTATCTCAGATAGCCCGGTCATGGCGCGCTTTTGCGGCTATGACGAAATAGCTGAAGTCCTCTCTCACGGCCCGACGCGTAGCAGCGTAGTGCTCAAGTGCAAACTGCAAGTGGATACACGTGTAGTCAACCCTGAGAGCTACGGCGCAGCCCTGCATTATTTCACCGGCAGCAAGGCGCATAACATCGCCATACGCCGCCTGGGTCAGGAGCGAGGGCTCAAGATCAATGAATATGGCGTCTTCAAGGGGCAGGCTCGCATCGCCGGTGAAACGGAGGAATCCGTCTATCAGGCAGTAGGATTACCGTTCATTCCTCCGGAGTTGCGTGAAGATCGCGGTGAAATTGAGGCCGCCCGGCATGGATATTTACCCAGACTTATCGAACTCAGTGATCTAAAGGGTGATCTGCATGCTCACAGCAAGGCAAGCGACGGTCATGATACCCTCAAAGAAATGGCCCAGGCTGCGCTACTACAGCGTAGTTTCGAATATCTCGCCATTACCGAGCATTCAAGCCGGCTTACTATCGCTCGCGGCCTCGATTCGGTACAGCTCACCAAACAGATCGATGAAATTGACCGACTTAACGAGCAATTGAAAGGCATCACGCTGCTCAAGGGGATTGAAGTCGATATTCTGGAAGATGGCAGCCTGGATCTGCCAGACTGGGTACTAGGAAAGCTGGATCTGGTCGTCGGCGCAGTGCACAGCCGCTTTGGCTTGTCCCGCGCCCGGCAGACCGAGCGTATTCTGAGAGCGATGGATCATCCTCATTTCACGCTGCTGGCTCACCCCAGTGGTCGGCTCATCGACAAGCGCGAACCCTACAATGTCGATATGCTGCGTATCATCCGCAAAGCCAAGGAGCGCGGCTGTTACCTGGAGCTCAATGCTCATCCCGAGCGACTGGACTTGCTCGACACATACTGCCAGGCAGCCAAGGGGGAAGGCGTTCTGATCAGCATCAATTCAGATGCGCATAGCGTGCTGGATTTCGATAATCTACGCTTCGGTGTCGGACAGGCGCGGCGCGGCTGGTTGGAGAAGAAGAACGTGCTCAATACACGATCTTTGCAAGAACTTAGGCCGCTGCTCAAGCGCACGATGTAATGGCCTACCGCAACAAGTGCTCCCTCACTCCGTGGGTGTTCCTATTTTTGCTTTTGATAATACTACCGGGCTGCGTCCATCGGCAGTTCGTCACCCAGCCCTACCCTCGCTGGGGTGAGGAAATCCCGATCAATCAGGCAAATGATGCCAATCCGCTGATCCTGCGGCTGATGCGACCCGCCGAGCCGATTCATGCATCGGCCTGCGTGCTCCTCGTCCACGGCATGAATGAATATATCGGGCGTTATGGTGAAATCGCCCGCTATTTCGCTCAACGTTTCATCGTGGCAGGCTTCGATCTCTATGCACATGGCCTGTCCAATCCGATGCTGCAACAGGCGGATCAGGCCTTGACTGCAGGCGCTGCCAGACAGGAAGTCGGTGATGCCTACCTGGCGCAAACTCGATTGCATGATCTGGAGCCGATGCGACAAGGTCTAAGTCAGGCGTTGCGGCATTTGATCCTCCTTTGCAATGAGCAAGATAAAGAAGAAAAACCGAACAAACCGGTCTTCATTGTTTCTCATAGCCTGGGCGCTCTGATTGCCGCATCTTATTTGCTCTCCACTGAGAATACGCACGATTCAGCAATGCGGGTACAGGGAATCGTCTTACTCGGACCGGCTTTCTCCGTCAGCGAAGTTCCGGGCTGGCGCGGCTGGCTGGCAAATCCGTTCATCAAGCTATCGTTTCATGCCGAGGAACATTTCCTGAATCCGCAGAATGAACCTTTGCCATTGTTGATCGTGAATCAGCTCATGTCCCTGATCACTGTGCCATTGCTTGATGGCCTATTTGAGGTTTTGTCCTGGCCTGGCCTGCGCACACTATTTACGCCGGTCACACCGGATTGGGTGGTGGATTATCTTAGCGATAGTGAAGCGGAAAAGGCAGAAATCCGCGCGGATGGCTGGTTTATCCGCCGCAATCTGCTGCGCTATGTCAAAGGAATCGAAGCGGAAGTCGTTCGCTTTCGCCGCCACATGAACACATTCGCTATCCCTTATTACCTGATCTACTCGGGCCGCGATCCGATCACCCCTGCCTGGGGGAATGAAGATTTTGCTCGTGTTACCCAGCAGAACCATCCCGACAATGCACTGCTGCCGCTACCGGAACTAAGCCACCACGAGCATCTGTTCTCATCGCAACCCTTACGCGATGAACTCCTGAAAAAAATCGAGCAGTGGCTGGATCAAAGGGTGCTTTCTTGGAATCAAGAGAAAACGACGAGACCATAATAATAAATATATTCCCTGACATCAGGCTTTTCTACGGGGGAGGAAGAAACTACGAAGTAAGTTCTGATTTAGGACTGGAATGCAAAGTAGAAACATGCTGCTCACACATCTCTACCAACAAGCCTATTGAGCAGCCGGGTTTCTCTTTCTATTTGTCATCCGGATTCAGCATATTGAAAACTAATGCTGTCTACCCGAACCTACCAGAAATTGCGCAGTACATGCCGCTGCAGCAGCTCCTGCAACCTGAGTGATCATGTACGCTGGCACCTCAGCAACTGAACACTTGCCACGCATCAAGACAACCAATGTTACCGCAGGATTGTAGTGCGCTCCAGAAATATGCCCACCCACATAAACCATTACCCTCAGTACCGAACCTGTCGCCAGCAGTTGATCCCAGTACTCCCGGGTATCTAACGCACAAATGGAATCAAACCATAGGTGAACCTGTCATCTCATGAAGTCTTTTAACGGCGCCTGAGTCCAGATGAAGTGCTTGCGCCAATTGAAGTAAATAATCTCTTTCCGCATTCGTGTCTATATCAATTGCGAATAATGAAGCTGCATAAACCTGAGTGGCGACAATTTGATTAGGTACATTAGAAACCAGCTTGTTTAGATCCAGAGGCTGATTTAATTCATCACGAATAAATTGACGTTCTTCATCCGTAATCCCGTCTTCACCCACTTTGCCCATAAGTTTGTTCATTTCTGACTGGTCAAGTTGCCCGTCTGCTTTGGCTGCACTGATCATCGCCCGTAGTATGAGTTTTTCTGTTGCTGCAGAAGTCATCGTTTCTACTTGCTCCTTAGGCAAGGAATCAGCAAGTTCCCTCTCCTGCAAATCAGAAGATTGAGGAGCATATTTTTTCTGAAGTGCATTGATTGCCAGAGCACCGAGCATGGATAGCGCACTTCCGCCTAGCGCACCTTTTGCTGCAGCAGCTCCACCACTTAGCAGAGCGCCTGCCAGCGCCCCCAAGCCGCCTAATTGGCCACCTGTTACGTTACCCGCCTGCTTAGAATGCAGGAATTTTTCAATCAAACCCAACCACTTACTTGTAGGTTGAGAAGAATTGGCCACATTTTCAAGTCTTGAATGCCCCTCATTCGTCATCACGTTCAACAAACGTCCAACAATATCGCCATAGCTCATGGTATAACTCCTTTGATTAAATAATCTGTATGAACAATTACAGTCGTCCGTCCAAATTCCCATAAAACTACGATCATTAGCCCGAATATTTCATAAATTCGCGTGATGATCACGCAGGATTTTGATTAATAGGGAAGTTTTGAGAAGGAGTGGCGTAGTGATTCATACACCCGACTGAGCAAAATCTTTCTTATTAATCAAAAGACAAGTGAGGGCACGTGCCAATTTATGAAATATTCGGGTTAGTTAATCTGAAATGAGAAAGTGAGTAAATACGTGTAAATACGTAATTCAATCCTGATGCATCAATAATTTTTCATTTATTTCATAATATTTCTGACTCATCATCATGCACACGTTTCCTTCTGTATTGATATGTTAAACAATAATTCATGATATGAATGATCTTCCATGAAACGTCATAACAGCCTTTACCCTTTGTCTCATGATCATCATCACGTTCTTGTTCAAGCGAGAAATCTGCGCATAGCCTCTGCCCATTCCGATAGAACATTACTTCACCAGATTGTCAGTGATTTTATTACTTTCTGGGATGCCAGCCTTCAAACCCATTTCCGTCAAGAGGAGGAAATTCTCCTGCCCATTTTTTCACAATATTCATCGACAGACCGTCTGGAAATCACTGAAACCTTAAAACAACATGTCAATATCCAGCAAGTCGTGGATCAGTTGAGAAAACACATTGAGCAGGAAACAGCGCTGGCTGTGAAAAGTCGGGAGCTTTCGGATCTGCTCGGCATGCATATTCGTTATGAGGAGCAGCACTTATTTCCTGCTATTCAGGAAGGGGTACCAGAAGAAGCATTATGGGAAATCAACCGCCGGCTCACCACGAAATAAGCGCACTAGCGGCGATCTGGCAGTAAATATATCTATCAAATAGAGGTTTTAGAGAATCATGAGTCAATTATTACCCATTTCTTAGAATACTTAAGGTTTTGCTGATGAAATTAGCAAAACCTTAATATATTATTTCAGGTGCTGGCCAATAGCTTCCAAGTCAACTTTTAGAAGTAACACCTTGATCCATAACCGAGAAGGAGTAAGCTATGAGTGACAAAAAGAAATTGACTACCAGTGCAGGTTGCCCGGTTGTCGACAACCAGAATGTAATGACAGCAGGGCCACGAGGCCCGATGCTGATCCAGGATGTCTGGTTTCTGGAGAAACTCGCTCACTTTGATCGCGAAGTCATTCCTGAACGGCGCATGCATGCTAAAGGTTCGGGAGCCTACGGCACCTTCACTGTCATGCACGATATTACCCCATACACACGTGCCAACATTTTCTCCCAGGTAGGTAAAAAAACCGATGTGTTCGTTCGTTTTTCTACGGTAGCGGGTGAACGGGGCGCAGCGGATGCGGAGCGCGATATTCGTGGCTTTGCCGTTAAGTTCTATACCGAAGAAGGCAACTGGGATCTGGTCGGCAATAACACACCCGTATTTTTTCTACGTGATCCGCTAAAATTCCCCGATTTGAATCATGCCGTGAAGCGCGACCCTTGCACCCATCTCCGCAGCGCAAAAAATAATTGGGATTTCTGGACACTGCTGCCAGAAGCACTGCATCAGATTACCATCGTCATGAGTGATCGTGGCATTCCAGCAACCTACCGGAACATGCACGGTTTCGGCAGTCATACTTTCAGTCTTATCAATGCTGATAACGAGCGTTACTGGGTCAAATTCCATATGAAATGCATGCAGGGCATCAAAAATCTGACTGATGCCGAAGCAGAAACGCTTATCGGCAAAGATCGCGAAAGCCATCAACGCGATCTCTACGCAGCCATCGAACGCGGTGATTTTCCGAAATGGAAATTTTGTATCCAAATTATGCCTGAGATGGATGCGACCAAAGTACCGCACAATCCTTTTGACCTCACGAAAGTATGGCCCCACAGCGATTATCCACTCATCGAAGTCGGTATGCTGGAACTGAATCGCAATCCAGCAAACTATTTCGCCGAGGTCGAGCAGGCTGCCTTCAATCCCGCCAATATCGTACCAGGCATTGGCTTCTCGCCAGACAAAATGCTGCAGGGTCGTCTATTCTCTTACGGTGATGCCCAACGCTACCGGTTAGGTGTCAACCATAATCAAATTCCGGTCAACCAATCACGTTGCCCAGTGCACAGCTATCACCGTGACGGCGCCATGCGAGTAGATGGTAACTTTGGTGGTACCCAGGGCTATGAACCTAATAGTTTGGGTGAATGGCAGGAACAACCTGACTTTGCAGAACCCCCGCTCAATCTGGAAGGTGCAGCCGATCACTGGAATCACCGCGAAGATACTGACTATTATTCTCAGCCAGGTGCCCTGTTCCGCTTGATGACTCCAGCACAACAACGGATCTTATTCGAGAACACCGCACGTTCCATAGGAGGTATTCCGCGCGAGATCCAAATTCGTCATATCAAGAACTGCCTCAAGGCCGATCCAATCTATGGCAAAGGCATTGCTGATACCTTGGGTATTGCATTGAACGATTTCCCGAAATAGATCTTTGCTAATTCGGAAAGACATCATTTGCTTCATTCCTGAATGCCTTCGAGAGTTGTAAAAATTTTGTAAACTGATGCTTGAGCAATTAAGTATTTTCGTTATATACTGAATCTGTCACAAGTTGTTGTTAGTTACAAATTTTAATAAGGAATCAATATAATGAGATTTTTTCTGATCGCCGCCGTTTTAGCAGCCATAACACTGACAGGATGTGGCAGACCAAGTCAAGCATTACCTGAACAAGAAAAAGAAAACTACGATAGAATCATGCGCGGTGAAAAGTTAGATTGCCCTCATGGATTAGATGCTAACGGAAATTGCCTGAAAGAAGGTGGTGATCCACGTCCATATGGTGGCACCAGCAAACCCGGTCATTAATAATCCAATAATAACCGTAGATCTATAAAAAAACCGCCTAGCCAGGCGGTTTTTTTATTTCCAGCGCTCCCCGCATCAGCCGACTCTGCTTATTTCATTCCATACTATATCGGCCAGGCTATTTAAGCTGCTCATATAATAAACCAAGAATTCGATTAGTTGCCCCCGATTCTTCAGATATACCATCCTGATTCAACACCTTAACCTCGCTGTTAGCACCGACTTCACTTACCTGAATACGATATCGTTCCGCTTTTGAGTTAGTATCACTTCGCCAGAAAGCGAGTTTAGAAAGTATCCCTTCGCCTTCACCAGCCTTTCGGCTTTCGAAATCAGGATCAGCATAACGAACAAAATAAACCCCACTTGATCTATCTCGATCTTCAACAGTAAAACCCACACGATCAAGCGCCAATCCTACTCGACGCCATGCCCGATCAAATGTTTCACTAATGATTAGCACTCCCCCTCTTGCTTTATCCATATAAGCCTGCTCTTTAACGACAGCGGCGCCATTGGTTGCAGCAGCCACTTCTTGTCTGGCAAGTCCTTCTTCTGCACCAAAGCGCATCATCAACCGCGCAAGCATTTCAGCCTCCAAATCAGGATCAGCAGGACGTGGTTGCCAAATAGTACGTTGTGTACTTCTGTCCGCAAGCACTTCATCCATACCCCGATGACTGATGTAAATTTCGGTTGCGCCTGATTCGCTTCGTTCTAGTCGCGTACGAAATTTGTCACGTTCCGAAGTTGAGTACAAGCTATCGAGAAAAGTTGAAAGAACGCTACGAATGATATCCTGTGGAATTTTTGCACGATTCTCAGCCCAGTCCGTCTCCATAATTCCCACATCAGGCGCTTCAATCTTGATTAGGAATCCCAAATCCTGCCAGAACTCTTTGACTATTGGCCAAACATCTTCGGGAGCTTGATGAATCACTAACCACCGTTGGGTACCCGATCTAGCAATATAAGCAGCATCTTTTGCTACCGGCAATATAGCGCTACTGTAGGTTCGCGGTTGCTCCTCACGTTCTTTGTTATAGGTAGAAAATGTTGCACTTCCTGAAGAGGGAATGTCAGGTACCGCATAACGATTATCTGTTGATGGTGCCGTCAGATCAGGCGGTATTTCCAATGGGGGTATTTTACCCGCCGATTTATAATCTATTTTTTTACTCTCAGGCAATAAATTACAACCAGAAACCATCAACACCCATACTATACTTAATATGATTGTTCTTTGGTGTTTTGTTCTCGACATCACAAACCTTTAAATCAGGACCTCAGCTTGTTTCATGGCATCTCTGATCAATTGATGGAATTGACTTGGGAGCGGCGTTAGAGGTAACCGAATGCCCGACCCTATCAAACCCATTTGGGTAACAGCCCACTTTACTGGGATTGGGTTCGCTTCAATGAATAAATCCATATGCAGCTTGAGCAGTTTATTGTTAATGGTACGAGCAGTAATCAATTCTCCTGCAAATGCTGCGGTACACATTTCGTGCATTAATTTCGGCGCAACATTTGCAGTCACTGAAATGACGCCATGACCTCCTAACAGCAGCAGCGCAAGCGCACTTGCGTCATCCCCGCTATATACGCAGAAATCCAGAGGTACACGATGTAATAAATCACAACCACGCGCAATGTTACCTGTCGCATCTTTTATTCCAATGATATTAGGAATTTGTGCGAGTCGAAGAACGGTATCGTTGGAAATATCAGCAACCGTTCTACCGGGTACGTTATACAAAATCGTCGGAATATCAACTGCTTCTGCCACCGCCTTGAAATGCTGATAGAGTCCTTCTTGAGTGGGCTTGTTATAGTAGGGAACCACAGACAAACAAGCATCTGCACCCGCATCTTTGGCATAAATGGTCAGATCTATGGCTTCTCTGGTGGAATTTGCACCTGTACCAGCGATGATCGGTATCCGGCCGGCAGCATGTGATACCGCAGTTCGTATCAGCAAATTGTGCTCATCAAAATCCACTGTAGGAGATTCACCCGTCGTGCCAACGATCACTATAGCATCTGTTTTTTGCGCAATATGAAAATCGATCAGCGCACAAAATCTTGCCAGATCCAGAGCGCCATCCTCAAACATGGGTGTAACAATCGCGACCAGACTACCTTTCAACATAGTAGGATCTACTTATAAAAAAACAATATTCTACCTGAAACTATCTATCACATGAATTATCGCTTAGCTTTCTTTTATAAACTCATGCAGACTTGGAAAATGTCAGAACGCTATTTACACAATCCACCCTGATCGTATCTTTAGCGGCAAAATTGCCTTGTAACAGCTCTTTCGCGAGCGGATTCTCGATTTGTGATTGGATAGCGCGTTTCAATGGGCGCGCGCCGAACACAGGATCAAAGCCAGCCTGCGCAAGCTCCGCTAAGGCAGCATCAGAGACTTCGAGCTTGATTTCCATTTTCGCCAATCGCGCTTCCAGGTTCCGTAATTGAATCTGGGCAATCGATTTAATATGCCTTTCATCCAGCGCGTGAAATACAACGACTTCATCAATCCGGTTAATAAATTCAGGGCGAAAATACGCCTTGACTTCTCCCATCACCGCAAGCTTGATGACTTGGTAATCATCTCCGCTCATTTGCTGAATCATTTGCGAACCCAAATTGGAAGTCATGACAATCACCGTGTTTTTAAAATCTACCGTACGCCCCTGCCCGTCTGTCATGCGGCCATCATCAAGCACCTGCAGTAAAACATTAAATACATCTGGATGGGCTTTTTCCACCTCATCGAGCAGAATCACCGAGTAAGGTTTTCTTCGCACCATTTCAGTAAGATAGCCGCCCTCCTCATAACCGACATAACCCGGAGGAGCACCTATCAAACGTGCCACCGAATGCTTTTCCATGAACTCCGACATATCGACACGAATCAAGTGCTCTTCGGAATCAAACAAGAATGCAGCCAATGCCTTGCATAATTCTGTTTTACCAACACCAGTGGGTCCCAGAAACAAAAAAGAACCATAGGGTCGATTAGGATCAGACAATCCTGAACGTGACCGACGGATGGCATCCGATACCAAGCGTGCCGCCTCATCTTGCCCCACCACCCGTTCGTGCAATTTTTGCTCCATTAACAACAACTTCTCGCGTTCACCTTGCATCATCTTGGCCACTGGTATGCCTGTTGCACGGGAAACCACCTCGGCAATTTCCTCAGCACCTACCTGAGTACGGAACAATTTCGGTTTATTTGCATCTTTAACTTGAACTGTAGCCTCGGCCTGCTGGATTTGCTCAGCAAGCTGCGCTTCCAGCTGAGGGATACGGCCGTATTGCAATTCAGAGACCTTTTGCCAGTCTCCTTTGCGCGTCGCGGCTTCCACTTCTTTTCTGAGCTTTTCCAATTCTTCCTTGATCTGTTGCGAGCCCTGCGCACGTGATTTTTCTGCCTTGAGAATTTCTTCAAGATCGGCGTACTCCCGCTCAAGTTTCTTAATCTCTTCTTCCAGCAGCGCAAGGCGTCTATGCGAGGCTTCATCTTTTTCTTTTTTCATCGCCTCACGTTCGATCTTGAGCTGAATCAGCCGACGATCAAGCTTATCCATTACCTCAGGTTTGGAATCCCGCTCCATGCGAATGCGTGCAGCCGCCTCATCAATCAAATCGATGGCTTTATCTGGCAGAAAACGATCGGTAATGTACCGATGAGATAACTCTGCAGCTGCCACAATAGCAGGATCGGTAATGTCCACGCCATGATGGAGCTCGTACCGCTCTTGCAAGCCGCGCAAGATGGCAATGGTCGCCTCAACCGATGGCTCATCAACCAGCACTTTCTGGAAACGGCGCTCTAATGCGGCATCCTTTTCGACATACTTGCGATATTCATCCAATGTGGTCGCCCCGACGCAGTGCAGTTCTCCCCTGGCCAGCGCCGGTTTGAGCATATTGCCCGCATCCATAGCGCCTTCGGCCTTTCCCGCACCTACCATGGTATGCAGCTCATCAATGAATACGATGGTACGGCCCTCATCTTGGGCCAGTTCCTTGAGGACTGCTTTCAGCCGCTCTTCAAATTCGCCCCGATATTTCGCACCAGCCAGCAATGCCGCCATATCGAGTGACAATACGCGCTTATTTTTCAACGTATCAGGTACTTCCCCGTTAACGATGCGCTGAGCCAACCCTTCTACGATAGCGGTTTTGCCTACTCCCGGTTCACCAATCAGCACCGGATTATTCTTGGTACGCCGCTGCAATACCTGAATGGTTCGCCGAATTTCATCATCCCGTCCGATCACGGGATCCAGCTTACCCATGCGTGCGCGTTCGGTTAAATCAAGGGTATATTTTTTCAATGCTTCACGGCTGCCTTCCGCTTCTGCACTGGACACATTCTCGCCACCCCGTACTGATTTGATCGCCTGCTCCAAAGCATTACGGTCAGCGCCATGTTGCTTTAGTAGTTGTCCGGTCTCGCCCTTATCCCCGAGCGCCGCAAGCAGGAACATTTCCGAGGCAATAAACTGATCGCCACGTTTTTGTGCTTCCTTATCGGTTAAATTGAGCAGGTTATTAAGGTCACGCGAGATATTGATTTCTCCGCCCGCTCCTTCAACTTTGGGCATACGTTCGATACTTTTCGTCAGCGCCTCGCGCAGCGGACCAACGTTAACACCTGAGCGTTGCAGCAACGAAGAAGTTCCGCCATCATCTTGTTGCAGTAGCGCAAGCAACAAATGCTGGGGTTCAATGTACGGATGATCCTTGCCCAGCGCCATGCTTTGTGCTTCGCCCAATGCCTGCTGGAATTTTGTAGTAAGTTTATCGAGACGCATAAAAGCTCCTGATGAGAATGTGGATTGACCTTACTATATGGGAACAGGCCGAAATTTCAACCCTTAACCCTTGAGAACTTCTTTATTAAACTCCCTACGCACTTCAGGATAAGGATACAGCATATTCAATGCGATGCTCTTTCCTGCGGTTTCTACGATTCGCACATGTTCACGTCGGAACTCACGGGCGTGCCTGAGTCCACAAGAATGCGCGATCATGCCAATTTCCTTATTAACATTCGTCGCATAGTTAGCGACGCGCAAATATTTCTCCTCAACGACCAGGCCATGTTGCAACCGTGGATTATGCGTTGTCACGCCTGTTGGGCAGGTATTCAGGTGGCAGCGCATCGCCTGAATACAACCCAACGAAAACATAAAACCGCGTGCCGAATTGACAAAATCTGCACCGGCGCATAATGCCCACGCGCCATGCGCCGAGGTTACCAGTTTACCTGCCGCAATGACACGTATCCGTTTCTTCAAATCGGATTCAATGAGTGCGTCCACCACGCGCGGCAACGCCTCTGCAATCGGCAGACCCGCATGATCGACGAGTGTTTGAGGCGCGGCGCCGCTGCCACCTTCTCCACCATCGATGGTCAGAAAATCAGGCGCGTACTCTAACCCACGCTGATGAATGGTATCGCAAAGCTCATTGATAAAGCGCCAGCCGCCAATGGCCGTCTTGACACCTACCGGACGTCCGGTTAAATCGCGGATATAGGCAATTTTATCGAGCAGCTCATCGATGTTGCCAATATCATAATGGCGATTGGGGCTGATAGAATCCTGAAAAGCAGGAATACCGCGAATAGCCGCAATCTCAGGATGCACCTTGGGACCAAGTAGTACGCCCCCCTTGCCTGGCTTGGCGCCCTGTGAAAGCTTGATCTCAAAGGCCTTGACGAATGACGCAATTTCCTTGGCACGCGCGGGAGAAAAATTGCCGTTTTCATCCCGGATGCCATATTTGGCGGTACCGATTTGCATGATCACATCGCACCTGCCTTCTTTATGATAGGGTGAAAGCCCACCCTCTCCGGTATTGAGCCAGCACCCGGCCTTGGCCGCACCCAGTGACAAGGCACGCACCGCTGGCGCGGAAATGGCGCCATAACTCATGCCACTGATATTGATAATCGATTTGGCTTCAAAAGGGTGCCGGCAATAACCTTCACCAATTAATAGCGAAGGCGTTGGTAACTGATCTTCTTCCAGAATGGGAAAAGCCGCATTGACGAAAATGATCGCACCGGGTTCCCGCAAGTCATAAGTCGACCCAAAGCCGATAATTCCCCCCTTATTCTTGGCATTTTTATATACCCAAGACCGGGTAGCACGATTGAAGGGTAATTCAGCTCGATCACCGGAAAACAAATATTGCCGAAAATACTTTCCCTGGATCTCGAAAAAATAGCGCAATCGGCCAATAATGGGATAATTGCGCAATATCGTATGCTGTTTCTGAGTGATGTCGCGGATAAATAGCGTGACCACAGCGCCCACGATGATTAATCCCAGGATAGTGCCAATACTATAAATGATCAGATTCGTGACGTTCGACATGTTGAATTCAATTACCTTCCTAAAATAATCGGTTACGCCCAGTAAGCAAATTTACTGAAAGCATCATGAGTTCATGCAGCTTGGATCATGAATTGAAGAATTCTATCCACTTAACGGGATAGATAGCTTATCGAAAATTGAGTATCCCATGGTATGGCATCAAGCAATCAAGAAGAATATCAGTCTGGCATTGATAGAACTATCCCGAATATTTCATAAATTGGCACGCGCGAATTTATGAAATATTCGGGCTATGGGTAAAGACGATTCAAGAAAAATAGGATGACATGCGATCTCCCGCTTCTTGTTACTCGAAACGGACCACAGTCAATCTTCGTTATTCAATCAACTCTTGAATAACGACTTCGAAGGACTCTTAGTGTCTGTCGATGTCTTCAACAATCGTGGTTGGGCGCATCCGCGCCGTGTTGTGAAATGACGTCAATGGCACACTCCGGTTCATCAAATAGAGGCACAAGAAATCTCCCAGCTCGCCGTCTGCAGCGCGAGCAGCCTCGTTGGATGATGATGCCAGTTTGATACGGCGGCTTACAACGATTCAGGTGAAGCTTTACTCTCCAGTGGACAAGACAATTAACATGCGCAGAAACTCCATGATTTCGAAACGGAACACATCGTTATGATTCTTAATCAGCTGTTTATCAACCTTCACATTAAGGTAAGGATTGCGGATAACGGTCCGATCCAAACTCACCAATTCGGTGCTACCGAACTGCATCGTGCCTCCTGGTTGCTGCTGCGACCAGATATTTCTTGCAGTGTGGTAAGGCGCCTCCCTTTCATTGCTGGCAGGAAGTAATTCATGGCTCTGCAACGGTTCAAAGTGACCAACCGTGTGGCGATCTGCTGCACCTTCGCTGTAGGTGAGCGGCCGCTCGCAGTCGTTGCGTTCGATCATACCGTGGGTCTCGAAAAAAGTGGAGAAGACCCGGCCAATAGGGAAGAAATATTTGGTGGCATAGTCAGATTCGGAGGTCAGTATCACCAGACGCGGAGGCTGATCTTCGAAATAGCTGCAACGGGCCTGGGCTAAATCATAGAGTGGCGCGTACTTAAGCGCCTCGAAAGCAGGATTAAGCAGAACTACAAGATCTCCGAACCCCTTTGCGGTACCGACATAGTTTTTACCGGTGAGGCTGTCGACAAAACGGTTGGCAAGAATCTGGGCGGTAGCGCTATAGACCGCTGCGCCGCCAAAACTATGACCCACCACTACCAGACGGCTCTTCACCGGCGGCTCCTGGGTGTTCTTGACGTTGCTGATCTCCTCCAGCCGCACTAGCAGCTCGGTCATGCCAAGATACCCCACCTCATGCGCCGTATTCTTGCGCTCCCAGAAAGTGACGTTGTTCAGCAAGGGCACGCCAATCGATTCCCCGCGCCAGCCGACATAGACTCCCACCACCTTGCGGGGTGTTTTATGCAAGTGCAGGCTACTTTCAACCTGGCTCAGCTCTGCCAGGCTGGCCTTGAAATTCTCCACATTAGCATCGCCCTGCTTGGCGTCGTGATGCCAGCCATGAACAAAAACATTGATCAGTAAACTCTGGCTGGCCGCCATGATGTAAAGCTCGTCAAGCAGTGCCTGCATCTGCGCTCGGTCACGGAGTTGCCCTTGATCATCCATCTCGACAAAACCGAGCAAATATTCCTGATCTGTAGCCCTGTTGTGATACTGAATGGTATGAGATTCACACGACTCCTGCGGTGTCACTACACAGCTACTGAATCTGCTGCGATAGATATCATTCGAGGTGCAGGCAGACAGCAACGTGGTCAACAACGCCAACAGTAGTATTTTTTGAGTTGCAATATTCATCTGAAAACCCTCCTCTTTTTAATTTTGTCAACCAGTGATCTGACATCCTGCGCGCTCACCGGGTACAGGAAGATGCCGAAAGAACGAAGGTAGAGGAAAAACAAACACTTTCTCTATTACGCTATGATGCTTTAATAGATTATCGAAATATGCTGGTTAAAAAAATACGTACAAACACGTAAGAGTAATCTTTATTGACAGGCGATCAGGCATGCCCCTAAACATGACTTTTGGCTTTAAGAATCCGCTTTATGCCCTGAATGCTTCATTCATTGATCGGTCACTCAGGCTTTTCCCTGGTCGCAATATGCATTGAGGGAAAGTACGATGAAGTTACCAGTTGGACTTGATTTAAGGAGAAATCTTCCCGCGTTTGCGACGTAACGGAACGCAGGAAGGTTGATAACGCGTGTGTCAAACTTGGCTTACCTTACTCAAACCTCAAGATCAAGCGGCTCCAGGTATCAGCAAAAATGCCGTGATGATACAAATCTGGAGGCCATATGTGTATCTTCTCTTTTGGCATTCATCAGATTGAGTCATCCAGTCAAAATATCTCTGCAACAAATCCTGAGGCTGTTAGCACTTAACCTGTTTGCAAAACGCAGCCTGATTAGGTTAATCAAGACTGAACCACCACCAGATGATTATCAACTCATTCAGGAAACTCTATGGTAATGCAGAATTGTAGGACAGACAGAGAGTCTGCCCTTATCAACTTTTAAATCAAATTTGAACATCTAATTAATTACTCTTTAGCAACCGCTAATTCTGCCCGAATGCGATGTAATCTGGGATCATCTGGCAAGACAGACTCAGCCCTTTGCAGATACAGTCTGGCCTCATCGAGCCTGCCTTCAATGCTTGCTTTGGCGATAAATTGAACATAACGATCAACTATTCTCTGTAACCCGGAAAGCGCGCCCGCATTGCCTGGGTCGATGGCAAGCACCATTTGGTAGTATTTAAAGGCATTATCTCTTTGCGGTGTAGTGAAGCGCGCGGCTCTCATGGCTTTCTCAGCAGCCGCTAAGTGCGATTTGATTAATACCTCGTCAAATGTTTTATCTGACACATTCTGATACTTAGGCTGAGGTAGCGGAGAATCGGTTGCGGCCAACTGCAGGTCTTTATCGGATTCCAGATCAGTTGTTATCGTGACATCCTCTGGTACTGGTTCGGAAACCGGCGTGCTTGCTGGAGAAGGTATGTTTTCGGATATCTGATCACTTTCTGGCTGGCTTGATTGGGTAATGGCCAAAGCAACAGATAGGTCCTCTGGTGCCTCTGGCATGGTGGGGGTTTCATCAGTGCGATCCTCAGATGGAAGCTGCGCGGCGACTGTATCGGATTGATCATCTAATGATTCTGAAGTTTTTTCACCATACCATACGCCAACAGCAATCAATGCGATGATCCCAGCCATGACTCCAGCCACTATGGAATGTCTGTCTACCGAACTACGCATGGCCTCATCCGTGGCTTTTTGCTGGGAAGTAATAGCTTTGCCTTGCTCGCCGGTATACTCTGGTTTAAGCAGCGCCAGAATCTCCGCCGCAGATTGCGGTCGATCGTTATAGTCAGGCCGCAGCATCCAATTGATTGCTTGCAACCATTCCGCGGTATAGGGTGTCGCGGAGTCGGTGGGTAAAGTCATCGGATCGGGCTCACCGCTGCTTAATGCCATTATCCGGCTCTGAGCGGTATCGGGCTGGCGATGCGTCATACAATAGTACATCGTTGCGCCCAGCGCATAAAAATCAGTGGCAGGGCTGGATTGATTAGCCTGTTCATATTGTTCTACGGGCGCATAGCCAGCAGCTAATTCATCGGCAAGTTGAGAGGTACGCGCAGCAATCGCCAGGCGTGCCGCAGCGAAATGAGTCAGCAGCGGTTCGCCATTCTCGCTCAGAAAAATCGCTGCCGGCTGGATACCACCATGCACTATTTTGCATTCATGGATTTTCTGCAGCGCATTCAGAATCGATACCAGAATGAATTTTAATTCCGTTTCAGCCAGTGAAGCAGGAGGCTGGATTACCTTAGAAAGCGATACGCCTTCCTGGCGAGCCATAATCAGGTAAGCCGTTCCATTGAGCCGCAACACATTCTCAGCAGCGACAATATTGGGGTGTTCGATCTGTGTAAGACGCTCAGCCTGATCCAAAAATGCCTTTAACCCGTATTCGAAACTCTCTTTATCATCCAGAGATTTCGGTTCAACACTAGGACCATCATTTACACGCATGGCTAAATCGTGAGGAAAATACTCCTGGATATCGACCCGCTCCTTAAGATGATGATTCCAGGCATGATAGGTGATATCAAATGCGCCAATTTTTAAGGTATCCTTAATTTCGTAGACACCGAGTTGCGTACCTTTCGGCAGAATTTGATCATGTGTGTGCGTCATGATATGTATTACCCCTTTCTCTGATCTCGTTTAACGGATTGCTGAAAAGCCGCGGCAGTTGGTCATCTGTGCTATTACGCAGCACTCGCTCTCCTTGCCTATCTTACTTGATATGCCTCGGTTACTGTACTCCAAGCGCCTTGCATCTGACCATCTCTCAAAGTTCTTGGCTTTAGAACTTCTCATGAAGTATTCTTTGGAGTATCGGTAAATTACACCCATCTCCCAACAAAAGTCGTTCTTTGAATCTGGATTCACGATCTTCCCTATACACTCGGCCTCTTTTAACTACTTCGACCACGTAACCATTATCTGTAGCATTCTATGAAAATCCTTGTTTACAATGAGCTTAACCCCAAAACTATTCCGGGTTTCGCCAAGTTACAACAATACCTGGAAGATGATAACTTCAAATCGGCTGATGTTAAAAAGGTCGGCAATAATTTATATCGAGCCAAGCTTAATCAGCGTGATCGGTTGCTGTTCTCGGTTTATCGTTACCAAGAAGAAAATTATGCGCTGATTCTGGAATTTATCAAAAATCATGCTTACCAGGATTCGCGTTTTCTACGTCAGGTCAGCCATATTAATGAAGATAACATTCCGCTCATACTCAAACCTGATGAAATCAGCGAAAAACAGCTGTTTTATCTTAATCCCAACCATACGTCGTTTAATCTGCTGGACAAAATCATCTCTTTTGATGACCGCCAACAATCAATTTATGATTTGCAGCCGCCGCTTATTGTGATCGGTTCGGCTGGCAGCGGCAAGACAGCGCTGACGCTGGAAAAAATGAAACAGGCGGTAGGGGATGTGCTGTATGTAACCCAGTCTGCCTATTTGGTCAAGAATTCCCGCGATTTGTATTACGCGCATCATTACGATAACCCTGATCAGCAGATTGATTTTTTATCGTTCCAGGAGTTTCTCGAGAGTATTCGCGTGCCGGAAGGCAAACCTGTCACCTTTCAGGCCTTTCAGCAGTGGTTTAGCCGCTATCGTCAGGGGCCATTGAAAGATGCACATAAACTGTTCGAGGAGTTTCGCGGCGTTATCACTGGGCCCGCCACCGATAAAAGCTGGTTAAGCCGTGCAGATTATCTGAATCTGGGCGTGAAAGAATCTATCTTTCTGAGCGAAGAACGCGAGCTGGTATATGACGTATTTGAAAAATACCTGGCTTTCTTACAGAAAGAACACCTTTATGATAGCAATATCGTCAGTCATCAGTACCTGCAACACTCACAACCACGCTACGATTTTGTCGTAGTTGATGAAGTACAAGATTTAACCAATATACAGCTCTACCTGATCATCAAATCGCTCCGTCAAACACAGGATTTTATCCTGTGCGGCGACTCCAATCAGATCGTTCATCCCAACTTCTTTTCCTGGTCGAAAGTAAAAAGCCTGTTTTATCGGCAGGATGATATTCAGCCATCCAACGAACTGATCCGGATTCTGAACACCAACTACCGTAATTCACCGCAAGTTACCGATATTGCCAACAAGATTTTAAAAATTAAAAACCAGCGCTTTGGCTCCATCGACAAAGAAAGCCATTATCTGGTTGAAAGCAACGGTCACAACCAGGGCCAAGTGTTATTTTTGCAGGATACGGCTTCAGTTCGCCAGGAACTGGACAGCAAAACCAGAGCTTCTACGCTGTTCGCCATTATCGTCATGACAGCCGAGCAGAAACCAGCAGCACAACAGTATTTCAGCACCCCGCTGATATTTACCATTCAGGAAGCCAAGGGGCTGGAATATGAGAACATCATCCTCTACAACTTCCTGAGCCAGGAAGAAAGCCGCTATCGTGAAATCAGTAAGGGTGTCAGCCCTGCTGATCTGGATCAGGACATTAAATATGCTCGCGCCAAGGATAAAACCGACAAATCGCTGGAGATCTACAAGTTTTATATCAATGCGTTGTATGTTGCGCTGACCAGGGCGGTTAAAAACCTGTACTGGATTGAAAGCAACCCCAGGCAGCCGTTGCTGGATCTGCTGGGGTTGCGCAACGCCCAGGAAAGTCTGCAGCTTGCCAGCCAGCAATCCAGTCTGGATGCCTGGCGCCTAGAAGCGCATAAACTCGAACTCCAGGGCAAGCAGGAACAAGCTGAGCGTATACGCAATGAAATTCTCAAACAAAGAACACCGGACTGGCAAATCATCAGCAACGCAACACTGATCGGTCTAAAACAGAAAGCCTTTGACCATGCTGACAAGAACGCCAGAATGACTCTGCTCGAATACGGCCTGGTTTATGAAAACCAAGACATCATAGATAGCTTGCAGAACGCCGGATTCAAAGCCGCACAACATCCTGAAAAAAGCTTGCAGATGCTGCAACAAAAGCACTACAGCGCCTACAGCTTTAAAAAACCCGACGCTGTCCTCAAGCATGTCGATCTATATGGTCCGGATTTTCGCAATATTTTTAATCAAACGCCGCTAATGGTCGCTGCCTGGATGGGCAATACCGAAGTAATCAAGGCGCTGGTTGAATTGGGCGCCGATACTGAAAAAATCGACAGCAACGGTCTAATCGCGTTTCAAATCGCGCTTGCGCAAACGGCTCGCAGCGAAAGCTATGCCAAAAAAAAACTGGCCGATATCTACGAGCAGCTCGAACCCACCAACATGAGCATTCAGGTCGACGGTCATTTGATCAAACTCGACCAGCACACCATGGAGTTCTTCATGCTCAATCTAATGATCTCCCTGTCTTGTCGCGTAATGACGAAAAAAACGTTTTACCGGCCTGCCGGTTTCTCCAGCCAGGATTTTATCGATGCAGTGCAGCACATTCCCTACAGCATTTTGCCTGAACGGCGCAAACAACGGGCTTATCTGTCCAGTATTCTGGCGAAGAACGAAATCAACAAGGACGATCGCTACAACCGCAAATTGTTTTACCGCATCATGCGTGGAACCTATATTTTCAATCCTGGTTTGGCACTCAAAGTGGAAGGAGAATGGATCAATATTTATGATTTATTGGCTATAGAAAAATCGGTACTGCAATAACTAAAACCTATCGTATCGCGCTTAATCTTTTAGTAGTTGTAGGGTGCCAATAAGCGAAGCGCATTGCACCGGTATTTTTTTAATTCGGCGCAATAAAAATTGCGCCCTATGCTTGCTTCAGAAGATTGATATCATTCCCCTTTTCGATTACAGCGGGGTTAAGAAAGATATGCCATTCGTACCTACTGCGGAACCGTTTTGGAGACGTTGTACAAACTGGCTCCCTCGCGTCTCGCTCTCATCGCCGAACACTCGCGCCACTCTCCCCTTATGGAAGCTCGACAGCTGCTTACCAAACGGAATGACGAAATCTCCCTGGTCACCATACAGCTCTCTATGCAGCTTTGGCAGCTCGTGCCAGGGAGCTGTAGGCTTTGCATGATGGGCGTTGTGGTAACCGAAGTTGAGCGTAAGAAGATTTAGCCACGGATGGTTGACTGAGATCAGGTTGCTGAATGTATGAGACTCTTCATAATCCCGATCGCCCCTGTGCTTTACCAGGTCGAAGTGATGATCGGTTGCCAGCATCAGGCCATAGTTATGCTGAAGCGCATCCATGAAGCGCAAAATCGTCAAGAAAATGGTATAGGCGATGACATAGCATATGTAGGCCATTGGCGAATAGAGGAACACTGCGAGAAGCAAGCTGAATCTGATCATGATTATCAGGGTGACTCGCAACCGCTGGTTCTTTTTGTCCTTAAAAAGGAACGGCGCAAGCATGAGTACTCCATGCATGAGAAACTCCACAACGGGTATATACAACCACTCCAATCCCTGCACAATTTTGCGCTGAATTGGAGCGTGCGCGAGATAACCTCTGTAGTCAAGCGTTATGACATCGGCGTTATTCACGTGGTGCTGCATGTGATTAGCGCGCAAATCTTCGTAAGTTCCGTAACAACTGCCAGTAAGCCAATTTAACGCCTTTCCCAGCATGGCATTATGACGCGGCGACTTGAATAGGGTATTGTGCCCACAATCGTGGATCATATAAGCGGCAATCACCATGCCGTGAGCCATCGCGAGTGTGCCAATAATCATAAAGACTGGGTTCAGGGATAGAATAAGTGCTGCTCCACCAAAATAAGCCAATTGACAATAAAGCAGAACCGAAATGGTTGGACGCAAGCTGCCCTTGTAACGAAGCCAGATTTTCTCTATTTTATGAATCATGATCGATAGCCTCCTTTTTAGCTAATTCTTGAATTACAGAAACACCCAAACAGAAGCAATTATGCATGCAAATTTACATGCAATCAAGCGATAGAATGATGCCGAACTAACAGGAGTGGATTCCGAAAATGCAAACAAAAATCAAAACCTTGGCCAAACCCAAGAAATACCCAAACACCAGGCGCCGTCAGTTCATTCAGCTAATTAACTGTACAGATCACTATTGGATGGAAGTTCTGGGAGATGAACTCTTCCACGACCTGAACTACTATGATCTCTTCACACAAATGTGGCTGAGGCGCAATGATACTTTTTACAAGTCCGAGCTGCATCGGCTCATGCCACACATTAGTCAGCGCACCGCTGTCAAATATATTCAGATTGCCATCGATCACGGCTTCCTCGTCGAGCATCCGGACCCGGAAGATCTGCGTTCAAAGCGGATCACGATGTCTGCAGATCTCAAGCGAAAAATCGAGCTTTTCCTCGATTACTCCATTTCAGTGTTCGAAACATTTTCTTTACCGGATTCTCAGCCCCCCCATTCATAACAAAATGCTGTATCTCGCCAAACCCAGAGGGCTGCTGACCTTGGTTATTGAACTTCAACTCTGCACCTGTGACCAGCATATCAACAACGCCATTCACCACGAATGCACGAATACCACAGAAAGCACAGAAAGGGTCTAGGTCCAAGATCAAGAATTCTTGTTCTTGCGAATAACACCCCCCAATCGTCGCTCTTATTTTCTTGATTCGCGACCTGACCCCGATGTGGAGATCTTTTATAACCGGCAGCGCAAACAGGAAAAATTGGGTTACCTATCACCAGCAGAATTTACACAGCGATACTATGCAAATCTACTCGCTGCTTAATCATATGGACTCCATATTTGACAACACATATCACTCCGTATTGGCACGCTTCAATCGGACTTATGTTTTCAATCCTGACCTGGCGCTCAAAGTGGAAGGAGAATGGATCAATATTTATGATTTATTGGCTATAGACTGGCAAGCACAGCAATCTCAAGACCGGCAGGACAAGCAACCGGAATAGCTCTTTTCTTAATTTGCTTTGTTATTTATTCCAGCTATACTTGTACAATTTATTGGCCAAGTTAAACAAATATCAGTTATGAAAGTTGTAACCTATTCCTATGCGCGTAACGCACTAAAATCCATATTAGACGATGTTGTTCGTGATGCAGATGTAACCATCATCAGCCGTCGTGATGCAGAAGGTGATGCAGTAGTCATGTCACTGGATAGCTACAATAGCATTATGGAAACCTTGCATCTGACCAGTCATCCTGCCAATGCAGCCGCGTTGGCACGGGCAATTGCACAAGACAAAGCCGGGCAGGCGCAAGAGCATTCACTCCACCCCATTGATTGACGGTGCGCGCCATTCGATTTGTTCCCGATGCATGGGAAGCTTATTTGTATTGGCAAAAGCAGGACAAAAAGACGCTCAAGCGGATAAATCTGCTGATCAATGCGACCGTAAGTGACCCATTTACCGGAATCGGCAAACCCGAGCCGCTACGGGGCGAATTATCAGGCTACTGGTCCAGACGTATTGATGAGAAAAATCGATTGGTATATCGAGCAACTGATACCGAACTGGTCATTATTGCTTGTCGTTTTCACTATGACGATTAAAGGTAATAGCGGACGGACGGCAATAGAAAAATCGTGCCCCCTACTTACTATTTAATTCTTTTGAAGATCTCATGTAACTACTGACCCCAAAAAAATAGAGAGCAATAACTTCTTCGTCGCTAAAACTTAAATCCGCGTAATTGCTTATAGACAAAATTAACAACGGGCAAATTAATCTCAAGCAAGCATATACTCATGAGCGAATACCAGTATTACGAATTTATGGCTGTCGAGTCGACCAGCCGCTTACCTCCCAGCAACAAGCCGAGCTGCGCAGTCGTTCATCGCGTGCCACAATTACCGCCACAAGCTTCATTAATGAGTATCACTGGGGCGATCTAAAAGGCGACCCGCTGAATTGGATGCAACGCTATTTCGATGCGCACGTCTATTCGGCTAACTGGGGGTCGTGCTGTTTGATGCTACGTTTACCAATTTCTTCATTGGATGCGGAAACTCTGAAGCAATTTACTGCACTCTCCCAAACAGATGCGCAATCATTTTATGTTGAGGCCTTTGTCGTTACCCAAACATCTAACCATTGGATACTCCAATGGAATTTTAACGACGATTCCGGGCGCTACGAACGCTTCTGGAGCCAAGAGGACGGTCCAGGGTGGATGGCTAGCTTACTTCCGATACGCGATGAGCTAATGCGCGGTGATACACGTCCACTTTACTTGGGTTGGCTGGCTCGGGTATGTAATGGGGAGATAGGTCAGAATGATCTCGAACCTCCGATTCCTCCAGGCCTTCAATCGCTCACACCTGCACAGACTGCATTGACTACCTTCTTGTTGATCGACCCAGATTGGCTGGCCGCTGCCGCCACAGCCAGTCAAGCTTTACCTGCCCGCAATAATATTGATCCCGACATCAATAACTGGATTGCAACCCAGTCGTTAGATGATATGCGTGCAACTATGCGTTTGCTTTTGGAAAAACGAGGACAGGAAGCTGAGCGTAAGTTACAGCAGCGTTTCTTGAGCTGGCAGCGAGAACACTTGCCAAACTCTCAGAATCCAATGCGTCGCACCATGGCTGAAATCGATGTTGCGCGCGATATCACCAGAATCAAGCGTCTTGGACACGAGCAACAACTGCAAGCAGCTGAGGATGCAAAACGTCAAGCAGAACGCAAACAATATTTGGAACAATTGGCTGCCGATTCAAAAACAGCATGGGCGATGATCGATAAAACGTTACAACGTGGCTCCGGCCTTGCCTATGATCAGGCCCTAAAGGCGTTGATAGATCTTTCCGAAGCTTTGAATCAGGCAGGACGCGAAGATGATTTTCGCCACAGCTTAGTGAAACTGCAAAGCGTACACAGCAAACGTAGCGCGTGGGTGAAAAGGCTAGTGAATGCGGGCATTGTTCATCCTGACAAGATATAGAAGCATGGTCATTTAACTACAAAGCACAATGAGGGGCCTATCATTCGACATTGATAAGCAGGTATTTTGATGTGAGCTGGGCGATCGTGAGCCAGATAGTCAAATGGGCTGAAAGGAAAAGTAAGAAAAGTCAAATGTAAGGCATGACCCTAACCCAAATGTCATGATCTCCGGAACTATATATCATTCCATTTTGATGATATACAGTTAGCAAATCGGGCTAATACTGCAATTTTATTATTCCTTATTCTGGAATATGCTAGATATACAGAAACTATATAATTACTTGTTAGGGGAAATAGGATCACAGAATGAACTTTATCTATGTAGACAATTATCGAGGTTTCTCTAAAACGTTAGTACCTATTGATGATGTTAATTTTTTGGTTGGAGAAAACAGCACTGGCAAAACATCAATATTAGGTTTGATCAAGTTACTATCACCACCTGATTTTTGGTTAAAGAATGAATTCGATTTTAGAAAAGTAGGATTTGGAACATTTAGAGATGTTGTCAGCATTAGTTCATTAGATAAATCCTATTTTTCGGTAGGTTTGGTATTTGATCAAGGCCTTGGGCGAAAAAATAATTCAAAGAATAAACCAAGAAAATCACTGCAGGAAGATCATTCTTCTCTTATTGCCTTGATAATGACATTTACAGAGCATGAGGGCATACCAAAACTGTCGTCACTTATTAGTTATAGAAATGGAATGGAGGTGTTAGTTAAATATGTTGGGAAAAGCATTAGATATAAGTATCGTAAAATTCAAAGGAATTTAAGCGCCGTAGAGTTTATTGACACAGAATTCAATGCGTGGGTGGATGAGTACAAAGAAGATTCAACTGGCTACACCATATTAAAAGAATCAAAGTTTTTTTTAAGGCAGGCACCTCCTATCGTCATAATCTCATATATAGAAGACATATTAGACTCAGAAAGCTCCGACAATGATCGTGTTCAATTTGAAGTATCCTCTTTCTTTCATGATATAGCCTGGCTAGCTCCAATTCGCTCCAAACCGAGAAAAACATATGATGAATTCAGCCTAGAATTTTCACCTGAAGGCGATCATACGCCGTATCTGATAAAGAAAAAATTAGATAGCAAACAAGATTCAGAAAAATTTATAAAATTTATTCAAAAAGTTGGAGGGAATAGTGGACTGTTTAAAGGGGTGGAGATCAAGAATTATAGTCGTGGAACCACAGCTCCCTTTGAGCTAGATGTCATTCTTGGAGAGCATCCTTTAAGCGTTAGCAGCGTTGGCTATGGTGTCTCACAAGCATTGCCAGTCATCGTGGAAATATTTTCACGTTCAAGGAATTCTTGGTTTGCAATTCAACAACCCGAAGTTCACCTTCATCCAAAAGCCCAGGCAGCATTGGGGGAAGCATTTTTTGATATGGCAATCTTGGAAAATAAAAAATTTATAATAGAAACCCACAGCGATTACGCAATCGATAGATACAGGATATTGCTTAGAAAATCAGAGCAGAAGCCTAGATCACAAGTTTTGTTTTTTGAAAGAACCGAGTCGGGCAATAAGGTCACACGCATTGAAATAGATGAGTCAGGAGAATTCGATTCCAATCAACCGGAGTCATACCGCGAATTTTTCATGAAAGAAGAAATGGAATTGCTGGGCCTCTGATTATGTGCTTCGTGCTAGATGCAAATGTATTTGGAGCCTTTTTTGATCCAAGCAATGAAAATCACGAGAATTTCCAGCCCGCTCTAAATTGGGTAGTAACCGGGAAAGGGAAGCTGGTTTATGGCGGCACTAAGTACAAAAATGAAATGAAGACAGCAAAAAAGTATTTAAAATTTTTTGCCTCTTTGGAGCGAGCAGGAAAGATGGTTCCTATTTGTGATACAGATGTTGATGCATATGAGGCTAAACTTACCGAATTAGAACCAAACAAGGACTTTGATGATCCACACCTTATTGCAATAGTGCTTGCGTCGGGATGTAATATTATTTGCACCAATGATAAGCGGGCGATGCCTTATTTGAAGCGAACTGAGTTTTACAAAGGAAGGGTTAAAAAACCAAAAATATATCAATCAATACGAAATGTTTCGTTACTTACAGATAAACACATTGCCAGCATATGCACCCCTTGCAATAAATTAAGTAGGAATCAGATTGGTACTCTTGGCACCCCCTAACAATGCCGTAAACGCAGACGCATTCTTCGTTCGCTGCACTCACTACAAAAAAATTCTGGGGTCAGGCCTTACAATTGACATTCCCGCCTCCCTCACCCTTCCTGCCTGTTTAGCCAGCCGAATCACGATCACGTAACTCACACCAAAATATTCACTCACTTATCTATGCTAAATTCAATGGTAAACCCTTAGATGCGAGCATTGATGATTCGCTAACTGCAGGGAGTTTTTTAATCCCCAACAATCCTGCCATGCCCTCTGGTCAGATAGTCCTCTGACTGCATTTCCATCAACCGGGAAATTGCGCGTTCAAATTCAAAGCTGACCGTACCTCCTGCATAAAGCGATTGAGGGGGCACAGCGGCCGAGCATAAGAATTTGACGTTATGCTCGTAGAGCGCATCGATAAAAGTGATGAAACGTTTGGCTTGATCGCTATTTTCCTGGCTGAATTGTGGGATCGCAACCATGATGACGGTATGATAGGTTCTGGCGATGGCGAGATAGTCTGCTGAGCCCAGCGGGTTCGCGCATAGCCGTTTGAACGAGAAAACCGCTACGCCACGCGCCGCCTTGGGGACAAACAATGTGCGCCCCTGCACATTCAGCGTTTCGCTGGGCACCTTTGCCCGATCTTCCACACGTCGATCAGTCAGGCGGAAAAAGGTTGCCGATAATTGAGCGGTGGTTTCCTCATTAATCGGGAAATAATACGTTTCAGCGCCCTTCAAACGGTGGTAGCGATAATCAATCAGTCCATCGAGCGGAACGACCTCAAGCCTTTCTTTGATCTGCTCAATGAAAGGCAGAAAACGCTGGCGATTCAAACCGTGCTTGTAAAGATCATCGGGCGGCCTGTTGGAAGTCACCACCACTATCACGCCTAGATCAAACAGCGCCGTGAACAATCGCGTCAGCACCATGGCATCCCCGATATCCGTGACTTGCAGCTCGTCAAAACAGAGTAGGGTCGCTTCACGGGCTATTCCCCGTGCGATAGCGGAAATCGGATCGGTATCGCTGGCACGCCCACCCCGCTGCGCCCGTTTCTGTGCAGCAAGATCATGCGCTTCCTTAAGTCGCGCATGAACATCTAACATGAATTCATGGAAGTGTACCCGCCGCTTGGATGTCGTAGGCGCCACAGAGAAAAAGAGATCCATCAACATCGACTTGCCGCGCCCGACTCCGCCATAGAGATAGATACCCTTAGGGGTGGGCTTATCCTTTCCTGACCAAGGGAAGAAGCCAGCAAGCCACCCATTTTTAAACGAGAATCCACGACGCTGACTGCCAATCTCGGGATAATCGATCAACTCGCGGTGTAATCGTTCCAATGAGGCCACCGCTTTGACTTGATTCGCATCCGGCTTGAGCTCCCCCGCCTGCATCAGTGTTTGATACTCAGCTTCAGGTCCGGTTTCTTCAATTGAGTATTTCATGTTTAACCGCTGAGACTATTAAATGAAGCGACGATATGGCAAAATTTCTCCAACTCATTACGCAAGGCCGCGAATGCTGCCCGGTCATGCGACTTGTTAACACACAAGGCAAAGCGGTTAAATACCGCCTCATCGTTGACTGTTTTTTTCTAGATAGACAGTCTCTGACTGACTCAATGCTGGCCTGATTATCATCAGCATTGCCGCAAATATCAACAACGATTTAATAGACTTCATGTTTCATTTTTGAATTGGAAATAACAAAAAAACACTGTTGCACCTAGCCCGAATATTTCATAAATTCGCGTGATGATCACGCAGGATTTTGATTAATAGGGAAGTTTTGAGAAGGAGGGGTGTAGTGATTCATACACCCGACTGAGCAAAATCTTTCTTATTAATCAAAAGACAAGTGAGGGGCACGTGCCAATTTATGAAATATTCGGGCTAGAGGTAGAATAAACGCTCTATTTGCATGAAGGCAAGAGAACCCTCCGTCCAGTATCAGGCAGTGAAAATAGCACGGCTTGAGCAAACCTCGGCACTGAGAACATCACTACGCGCGCTATCCTCACCTCCAGGCTTAGCAGAGAACAAGTGAAATCAGTACATCGTCTGGTGGCTTTCAACGAGAGCGTTGTATTTCACAACGCTGCCAGCGATAACAGCGGTCCGGTGTGAGCGGTGCCGCCGTTCGGGTGCCCGTCCTCTAACTTGATGCGCTGTTAGAGCGACTTGAGGTATTCGACGAGATCTGCTTTCTGTGTTGTTGTCAGATTCAGTCTGAAGTGGTTGTCATAATGATTGACCACGGCGGGGAGGTCTGGTGCACTCCCGTCATGAAAATAGGGCGGATGCTGCAGGAGCCCTCGCAGTGGCGTTGTCCGGTATTTTCCCGTAGCAGATCTCGCGGCGTACGTCGGGTCCCTGCCAATTTCGGATGGATCATGCAGCAATGGCACGCGCCGATCTGGGCCGCTCAGCACGTCAGTGAAGTTCGGCAACTGATGGCAGGTAGTACAGCCGGCTTCGTTATGGAACAGACGCTTGCCCCGATGAGCAGCCGCTCGATCGAAACTCCCTTCTGGAGCCTTTGGAGCCCGCAAGCTCAATTGATAGTCCAGCAGGGCCGGCAGCTTCGATGTGACCAGATCCGGGGCCTGCTTGATGGTAATGCCGATACGTGGATCGCTGAAGTTCCCATGGCCGCCCATCTGCCCCACGCCAACATAACTGTTCCAATAGGAGATAGGTCCATCCGCGGTGTACGTCTCGAAACCAACACCCTCCAATCCATAGATCGGCGGAATGACAATTGGCTTGGAGGGACTATTGAGCGGAATGATGTTGGTTCCGTCAAAGAAGTGGTGCCGTGGAGCATACTTACCCGGCCCCCAGTTACTGAACTCCGTTTTGGTTGCATCGTCCAGCGCCGGCGACAATGCGACGATCGCACCGACATTCAGGTCGGTATTGGCCCATCCGTCGAGCCGCTTGCCAATGCCCGGCGCAAACGAATTGTCGACAGACGAGTGGCACAGCGCACACGTCACACCGACCTTGGCAAGCTGACCTGCTTCGTCGAAGCTACCCTTCACGCCGACGACTGCGTTCAGGCGCAGCAGTTCCACTGTCACCGCGGAGTTTGTCAGATCAATCTGGCCAGCCAGAAGCGCCGCAACGATCTCCTGCGGCAAGGCCTCAACATCGACCTTGAGGCCAACGGCTAACGCGGTTGCCGGATTGACCGTCACAATGACTTCGTGCATTCGTAGCACGTCTGTCCACAGTTGCTCGTCACCGAAGGTATCGAAACGAAAAATCGCCTGTCCATCGCGGTGCCTCTGTTCACCATCGTCAGAGACTCTCGCCCCCTGCGCCGCCCAACTTGCCGGGGCGGCTCCCAAAATGGCGAAGACGATTGCCAAGGCAAATACAGCGGCAAGACGCCAGAAGCGATTTTCCTCCAAATGCTCATTATTAGATCTGCTGCTTATAACCAATGTGCTTTTCTTGGTATTTTTGATAAATGGTTCGGTAGATTCCATGCAGCCTCCTCGTTTAAGCAAAACAACATCAAATGATTAAAGAGATAATTTATGGTCCTACATCATGATGCTATTGACCATATTGGCAATTTATCGGAAAACAGAAAACAATTAAATACGTGCAAACACGTAAGAAATAACCTTACATTCCATGCAATAGACTGCTAATCGATACATCCGTGTGGATTTTCCACACCCTGTCTTATCATAGAGATAGACACCTTTCGAAGCAGGTTTATTTTTATTTAGCCAAGGAAAGATAGCAGCGGGTCATTCATTTTTGGAACGAAGAAATGAGGAATGTGAATCGCCTGAATCAGGATCCAGTCAATTGCTATACAATGAAGCGATTAAAAGCATAGTGAAGATTGAATATCCATGATAGGGCATGAAGAAATCAAGAAGAATGTCACTCTGGCATTGGCCGAAGATATCGGCAAAGGCGATTTGACCGCATCGCTGGTGCCCGTTGATAAAACGTTGCTCGCCCGCGTTATCAGTAGAGAACGAGCGGTAATATGTGGTATTGCCTGGTTTGAGGAATGTTTCCGGCAACTTTCACTTAACATTGAATTGAACTGGTTTGTTCAGGATGGCGAGATCGTTCAGGCTGATCAGAAACTGTGTGAAATAACCGGAAACGCCCGGGCTTTGTTGACAGCGGAGCGGACTGCGTTGAATTTTCTGCAATTGCTTTCTGCGGTCGCCACCCAAACCCGGCGCTATGTGGATGCCGTTTCAGGTACCGGCGCAATGATCGTCGATACGCGCAAAACCCTACCCGGGTTACGCTTCGCTCAGAAATACGCGGTGAAATGCGGCGGCGGCGAGAATCATCGCTTCGGTCTGCATGATGGCATACTCATCAAGGAAAATCACATCATTGCTGCAGGAGGCATCAAGCTCGCCTTGCAAAAGGCAAAAGAGATCGCACCTGCGGGTGTGTTTATACAAATTGAAGTCGAAACGCTGGATGAGTTACAACAAGCGCTAACTGCCGGTGCAACCATGATCCTGCTGGATAATTTTGATCCGGCAGGATTGTATGAAGCGGTCGCGTTGAATCAACAACTGACAAACCCATGCGCGATTCTGGAAGCCTCAGGAAATATCACCTTGGCAAACGTTCGTGCGGTTGCGGAAACCGGGGTAAACAGAATCTCTGTCGGCAGTCTGACCAAAGATGTCAAAGCGCTCGATTTATCGATGCGCTTTCTACCGACTGCTTAGCTTATGCAAACAGACGCAGAATTTTTCAATCTCTATCGCCATGGTTTTATACGTGTCGCGGTGGGCATACCGGATGTGCGTGTGGCTGATCCATTATTTAACGCCTCTGCAACCATCACACTGATGGCACAAGCGGCTGAACAGCATGCCATTCTCGCCCTTTTTCCGGAGCTGGGATTAACAGCTTACTCATGTGAAGATTTATTCCATCAACAGACCTTGCTTGAGGGCGCAATCAATGCGCTCGACAAAATATTGACTGCTTCAAAGCAGCTTGAACTCATTACGCTCGTCGGATTACCGCTGCAGGTGAATCACCTCCTCTTCAATTGTGCCGCTATTGTTTATCGCGGCCGTATTCTCGGTATCGTCCCCAAGACCTTCCTTCCTAATTATCGGGAATTCTATGAGTTGCGGCAGTTTGCCCCTGCTGCTGCAGCCAGCTGCGACACCATCACGTTATGCGGCCAAAGCGCCATCCCGTTCGGGGAAAAATTATTGTTTCGAGCGAAAAACCAGCCGCACCTCAGCTTTTTTACGGAAATCTGCGAGGATCTCTGGGTGCCGGTTCCCCCTTCATGTCACGCAGCTCTTGCAGGTGCCACCCTGCTGCTGAATCTCTCCGCCTCTAATATTACGATCGGCAAACATGCCTATCGTCGTAGCCTGGTAGCCAATCAGTCGGCACGCTGTCTCGCGGCGTATCTTTACACAGCTGCCGGCACTGGCGAATCGACCACTGATCTCGCCTGGGATGGCCACGCCATGGTTTATGAAAATGGCACGCCCCTCGCTGAATCGAGCCGATTTCAGGAAGGCTCTCAACTGATATTCGCTGATCTTGATCTGGATCGCCTGATTCAGGAACGCATGCGGCAAAATAGTTTCAGTCAAAGTGCGCACCATCATCAACAAGAAGTCCGGTCATTCCGTGAAATTTCCTTTGAGATCCATTTCCCAACGAGCACTCAGTTACTTTGTCAGCGCCAGTATGATCGCTTTCCTTATGTTCCCGCCGATCCCGCTACACGCGATGCGCATTGTTTTGAGGCCTACCATATCCAGGTGCAGGGTTTAGTGAAGCGACTGAAGCATACGGGCATCCAGAAGATCGTTATCGGTATTTCAGGAGGGCTGGATTCCACCCATGCGCTCATCGTGGCAGCTCGTGCGATGGATGTCCTGCACTTACCGCATACGCACATTCTCGCCTACACTATGCCCGGATTTGCCACCAGCGAACACACCTTGGCCAATGCCAGGGACCTGATGCAAGCGATAGGCTGCACTGCGCATGAAATCGATATCCGGCCAAGTTGCGAGCAAATGCTGCGCGATCTCGACCATCCCTTCATCCACGGCGAACCGGTCTATGATGTCACGTTTGAAAACGTGCAAGCAGGTGAACGCACCAACCACCTGTTTCGCCTCGCAAATCACCATCATGCCTTGGTGCTTGGCACCGGCGATCTGAGCGAGCTGGCTTTAGGTTGGTGTACTTATGGCGTCGGTGACCACATGTCACACTACGCCATCAATGCCAGCGTGCCCAAGACACTGATTCAATTTCTGATTCGCTGGATTGCTGACACCGATCAGCTCGGTAATGAAGCAAGCCGTGTGCTTCGTGCAATCCTGGATACGGAAATCAGCCCCGAGTTAGTTCCGGGAACAGCAGATAGCAATCAACCCTCTCAACGCACGGAAGCCATTATGGGTCCCTATGAATTGCAGGATTTCAATTTGTATTACACAACACGGTTTGGCTACCTGCCGACAAAAATTGCTTTTCTGGCCTATTGTAGCTGGCGTAACCGTGTACAAGGCCGCTGGCCCAACATCCCCGAGAACCGGAGAAACCAATACACCATTGGTGAGATCAAGCACTGGCTGCGGGTTTTCGCCTATCGATTCTTCCAAATCAGCCAATTCAAGCGCAGCTGCATCCCCAATGCCCCCAAGGTAGGATCGGGCGGTTCACTCTCGCCCCGTGGAGATTATCGGGCCCCGAGCGACAGTGAAGCGACAATATGGCTTGATTGCATTACACGCATTCCTGATGTTGCACCTGATGATGATCTACCCAATAAAGAAATGATTTGATTGCTGAGCTCACCACCTAAAATTTCATGAAGAAAATCATCCTCAAGGCAGGAAAAGAAAAATCCCTGTTGCGTCGGCACCCATGGGTCTATTCAGGCGCGATTGACCGTGTAGCAGGCTACCCGAGCAATGGCGACACCGTACCGATATACACCAGCCAGGGTGCCTTTCTTGCGCATGCCGCCTATCATTCCCAAGCACCTATTGCAGCGCGTGTGTGGTCCTGGCAGCAAGACGAGCGCATTGACGACGCATTCTTTTACCGCAAGCTCACTCAAGCAATAGCGCTTCGCAAAGATTTGGGTTTGTCGCAGCAGAGTACAGGTTCTCGCCTGGTGCACGGAGAATCCGACGGCTTGCCTGGTTTGGTGGTTGATCGCTATGATCGCGTGCTGGTTATCCAGATAGGCAGTATGGGTGTTGAACGCTGGCGCGAAACCCTGCTGGACATCTTAAAGGCGTTATGTGACCCAATCTGCATTTACGAGCGTTCCGATACTGAGGTACGCGAATTAGGAGGCCTGACCAAACGCACAGGGGTGTTATGGGGTGAATTGCCACATGATCTGACGATTAAAGAATATGGTTTGCATTTTGCAGTGGATGTCGCCCATGGACAAAAAACGGGGTTCTATCTGGACCAACGGGATAATCGCGCAAAAATTCGTACTTTGGCAAAAGACAAGGAAGTACTCAACTGTTTTTGCTACAGCGGGGGCTTTTCTGTATACGCAAACCAAGGAGGCGCCAAATCAATCCTGTCTGTTGATTCATCAGATAATGCGTTAGCACTCGCGCAACGTAATTTTACGCTTAACGGACTGGATATAGACTCCTTGCAGTGGCAATGTGCCGATGTGTTTCAAATGCTGCGCAAATTACGCGACCAGAATCGACAATTCGATCTGATCATTCTCGATCCACCCAAATTTGCGCCAACCGCTGCATTTGCAGCCAAGGCAGCGCGCGGATACAAGGATATCAATCTACTCGGTTTCAAATTGCTCAGACCGGGTGGAATATTGGCAACCTATTCCTGCTCCAGTGGCATCAGTAACGATCTGTTTCAGAAAATCGTTGCCGGGGCTGCTCTGGATGCAGGCGTCAGCGCGCACATTATCGATCAGCAGATGGCGACTCCCGATCATCCCATCTTATTGAGCTTTCCGGAAGGCGCCTACCTCAAAGGATTGCTATTGAGAGTGGCAGATTAAAACTGTGCTATGACCATCATTGCTGGAAAATAAGCGCACATGCTACTATTGTCACAATTATTTAATATATCATTAGCAAGATTGAGCCATTTTTAGGATCTTCCTTCCGTCTTTCTGCGCAATTGAATCTCCTGGAAACTCTTTATTCACCTTGCAAGATTAGAAAAACCCTTATGTAAGCCGGAGCTTTAATTTGAATCCGCACGCCGCACGATCGATCTCTCCCTTCACGCTACTCCGCTCGCTCAAGACCAACCGGGGCTTGATTTATAATCTGATCAAACGAGAAGTCATTGGCCGCTATCGTGGTTCCATTATGGGGCTATTATGGTCATTTTTTAATCCGGTACTGATGCTGACTGTTTATACCTTTGTATTCAGTGTGGTCTTCAAAGCACGCTGGGAAGGTGGCACCGACTCCAGAACGGAATTTGCCTTGGTGCTTTTTGCCGGACTCATGGTTTATAACCTGTTTGCAGAATGTATCAACCGGGCACCTGGACTCGTGCTAGGAAATGTGAACTATGTTAAGAAAGTGGTGTTCCCTCTGGAAATACTCCCTGTCGTAGCCATGGGCTCTGCTGCTTTTCATCTGTTGATCAGCCTGTTTGTCTGGCTGGCTTTTTACTTGATATTTTTTGGTATTCCACAGGCGACTCTTTTACTGTTCCCTCTGGTATTGATTCCCTTTTTTCTGATGACCCTGGGACTGAGCTGGTTCCTGGCTTCACTGGGAGTGTATCTGCGTGATGTCAGTCAAATTATTGGAGTGATGACGACTGCGCTCATGTTTCTATCCCCGATTTTCTACCCTATCACTGCTTTGCCAGAGGAATATCACCTGATTATGCAGATCAGCCCGTTAACGCTCATTATTGAACAAACGCGTGACGTGATGATCTGGGGCAAAGGATTGGATTGGCATGCCTGGGCTATCTATACTGTGCTTGCAGCAGCGAATGCCTGGCTAGGCTTTGCCTGGTTCCAAAAAACGCGCAAAGGATTTGCAGATGTCCTCTGAGATAGTCCTCAAAGTCGAGGGTCTGAGTAAGTGCTACCACATTTACGATAAGCCCCGGGACAGGCTACTGCAAATGCTAGCATATGGAAAAAAGCAGTTTTTCCGTGAATTCTGGGCATTACGCGATATCTCGTTTACTGTTCCCAAAGGAGAAACTGTTGGCATCATCGGACGAAATGGCAGCGGAAAATCGACTTTACTGCAAATAATTTGCGGTACTGTTTCATCAACCTCTGGTGTAGTTGATACACGCGGGCGGATCGCAGCGATACTCGAACTTGGGGCTGGCTTTAACACCGAATTTACAGGGCGAGAGAACGTATTACTCAATGCAGCTATTCTTGGCTTCTCCAAGGAAGATATGGAAGAAAGAATGGCGGAAGTATTAGCTTTTTCTGAGCTTGGAGATTTTCTTGATCAACCTGTAAAAACCTACTCCAGTGGGATGTATGCGCGATTAGCGTTCTCTATTGCGATTCATCTCGATCCGGAAATCCTGATCGTTGACGAAGCACTGGCAGTAGGCGACGCACGTTTTGTAGCCAAGTGCATGCGTCGCATCAAGGATATCATCACTCAGGGTACTACCGTTCTATTTGTTAGCCATGATGTTTCCTCTGTTCGTACTCTCTGCAACCGAGCAATCTGGCTAGATCAAGGCCGCATGGTTGAAGAAGGAGAAGTTTTTCCTGTAACCGGCCGCTATATGGCGTTCATGTTTAAGGACGAGCAATCCAGCGAAGAAGCATTACAAAGCGAAATCACCGCACAGCAAAACACCAGTTCATCAAAACCCAGGGATCTGGTTCAGGACATAACCTCTGAAAAGAACCCTATAGCAATTCTCAATGCGTTCGAACCAATGCCTGAAATAGCCCTGGATTCTCGCCCTGTCACACACTGGGGTTCTTGCAAAAACATCATTTTGTCTGCATTTGTGCGCGATAAACACGGCACTCGAAAAAATATATATGCGTGGGGAGAGGAAATCGAAATATTTATCGATTTATCTGTGCCAGCAGAAATATCTCGCGAATATCTCAGCATCGCATTCTCCATTAAAGATCTAAAGGGAACGGACTTGATCGTCTCGACAACTCGCGATTTCGAACATAAACAACTACCCGAGAAAGATCGTTTCAGTGTTTCATTTAGACTAATCAATCCATTAGTCACAGGAAAATATCTACTGGTTGCTGCTGTTGAAAATCGCCAATACAACGATATCCACTATTATGAATATTTTGAAGGTGCACACTATTTTTCTTCACTTGCCAAAGAGCGCTTTTTCGGCCTTTTCCAACCCCCTATTGAACAGTTGATCATGGTGAACTAATGATAGTTAAGGAGCCCATCAATTCCAATTTATACTGGGATCGTCGGTTTACAGATGACTGGGAACACTGCAATGGACCTGAACAATCCCGCTTCTTTGCCAGAACTGCCATTGAACATTTACCAAAATGGCTAATTGAGCAATTGAGAAGAGAAGCCCTGACACTTGCTGATTGGGGATGCGCGCAAGGAGATGGAACTGATGTCTGGGCCAGCTATATCGATCCTCAACAGATTGTGGGTATTGATTTTTCTGCAAATGCCATAGAACAAGCTACCGAGCGCTATCCTGCTATTCGCTTCATCAACGATGATTGGTTACTGTCAAGCGCAGACCAAGGCGAATCGTTTGATATTGTTTTCTCATCTAATACCTTAGAGCATTTCCACAAGCCCTATAAGGTATTACTCTCCATTGCTAATCATGCAAAAAAAGCGATTGCGTTGATACTGCCTTACAGGGAACTCGAAAGGATTGATGAGCATTTTTATTCCTTTCTGCCCGAGACTATTCCATTAGTGTTAAAGAATGGATTCAGGTTGGTTTGGTCGCGAGTAGTTAATTGCGGAACTCTTCCAAATACGCTTTGGGGTGGAGAGCAGATTCTCTTGGTCTACGCCGACCCTAGGTGGATAGACGACTTGGGATTAGCTTTGAAGGATTGCCTCATTGAGCAGGTAGATACCGAAAGTCAGATTGTTACTCTTAATCAAGCTGTGGCGGAGCGAGACAAGCAGATTGCTAGCCTTAATCAGACGATGCTAGAACAAGACGAGCAAATTGCTAATCTTAATCAGATGATAGTGGAGCAAAGCGAACAGATCTCCAGCCTCAATCAAGCTGGAGCTGAGCGCAACAGAAAAATCATCGACCTCAGCGAAGCCGTTGCTGAGCACGACAGAAAAATCATCGGCCTCAACGAGGCCGTTGCTGAGCGCGACAGAAAAATCATCGGCCTTAATCAAATCATTACCCAGTATAGCAAACAGTTAGATTTGATAACAACATCCATATCGTGGCGATTGACTCGTCCGTTGAGATGGATAAAACATGCTGCTAGGTTCTTCAAATCACCCCACGAACGATACCAAATTATTAAATCGATTTATTGGAAGTTACCAGAATTTCTAAGAAAACGTCTAAACAACTTACGCCACAAGTACGTTACTCGGCACCTCGCAAGTTTGTACCGCTATGCTGAACAACCTAGCGCTCAATCTGTCGGTGGGGAGGAATATTGTCCATCTTGGTTGAAAATGGCAAATCAATCTACAAAAATTGCGGTGATACCATGCGCCTTTGAGTTCGACGAGCTTGTGAACCAACGTCCTATTAACGCAGCTAAATATTTCGCAGAAGAGGATTATTTCGTCTTATATGTTGCTTGGCAATGGACACGGGATGAAAAGTTGTCCAAAGGATGTTGTCAAGTATGGAGAAACATCCATCAAGTCCCTTTGTTTGAATTTATCGATAACGCCAATTCATTAGTTACTAATAACCTTGATTCTCTATTTTTACTGACACTCCCAGCGCCCTTACTTGTTAATCTAGTACCCATTTTACGGCAACATGGTTTTTCTATTGTCTATGACATTATGGATGAATGGGAGGAATTTCACAGGGTGGGGCAAGCACCGTGGTACAAACGCGATGTTGAAGATAATCTAATTCTCCAGAGTGATTTTGTATGTGCCGTCGCTCCTTCCTTATCCGAGAAATTCTCATATCTGCGTACAGATATCGAAATTATCGGAAATGGCTATTGCGCTGAAGTTATCGGTTTAGATAAGCGTGGTATTGCAGGCACGTTAAAGGCTACTGAAAAAATTGTCGGATACTTTGGTCACTTAACGGATGCTTGGTTCGATTGGAATTTACTTTTTGAATTGGCGGAATCAAATAAAGAAATTAAATTTGAAATCATCGGTTACGGCGAACCCGAATGGGTTAATGCCAGAGTCAGATCAATTGAAAATATTACTCTAATAGGAAAGATTCACCCTAATGGGCTACATAACTATGTTCGCTGCTGGAGTGCCGGAATAATTCCGTTCCGTGAAGGAAGGCTAGCCAGCGCCGTTGATCCGATTAAAATCTACGAGTACCTTTACTTTGGACTTCCAACATTAGTTACTGGCATTAAGCATATCAAAGACTACCCGGCGATAGTATATTCAAGTCGTGAAGATATATTTCTTCGCTTAAATGAATTACTGGCGATTGATATGCCAGATGATGAACACTTGGAAGCATTTTTGCAGCATTCAACTTGGCAAACTCGCTTTTCTCATCTAAAAGCTCAGCTAGAAACAAGCCGAAAAATAAGGATGCTGTATGTCTGTTAAGGTTTGCTTTGTTTATCCGTGGGCTACTTTTGGTGGTGTCGAACGAGTGTTATTGAATCGCCTGATTGCTTTTAAAAATTATGCCCCAGATGTAATGGCAGATATTATTTTTCTAAATAACTCCGCAGGCCTATTTTCTCTACAGCAAGCTATAAAAGCTCACGGAATTGAAGCTGGAGTTTTCGTATCACAAGACTTTGAGTCTTATTATGATCTCATTTTCTGTATCGATTGTCCTCAAGCTTTCGAGATATGTAAGCGGCAGAAACTTCGGTATCTAGTGGAGTGTCATACTTCATACCCTGAGAACCGTCAATATTTGCAAAACCTACCCAGCGAGTGTGAAGGCATTATCGTGCCATCCCAAATATTTGGCAAAAAGATACGATACGAATTGGGTAATACTACATTTCCTATTAATGAGCTTCGTAATTTTGTGCCTTGGGATATTGCTTCCATTAGAGTTGATTCTAATTCCAGGCGGCCCAAATGGAATCTAAAGCCCATCTTGTTTTTTGGTCGTATGGATAAACTTAAAGACCCATTATCTCTACTTGACGCCTTTCTGCTTCTTGAGCAGAAAAGACCTCATGAATTTATGATCATCCTGTGTGGTCCTCAATCCAATGAAATAGATATTCAGCAAGAAATAGAAAATCGGCAGATTACTTCTAAAGTTATTTTGCTGCCACCTGTCCCTTTCTTATCTACAAATCAACTATTGGAGATGGTAAGAGATGCTGGAGGGATATTTGTTTCACCATCCAGAGGTGAATCTTATGGCCTGTCCGCTGCCGAGGCAATATCTTCCGGTATGCCCGTCCTCCTCTCGAATATTAATGAGCACCTCTTTTTGGTGAATGGTTTTGAATCTTTATTAACATATAAGCTTGGCAACATTGAAGAATTATCCACGAGTATTGAAAATGTTTTCGATAATAACCATGCCGCAAAAACAGCCGCAGTGAGTCTTAGGGATAGATTTTCTGCTCAATCTTTTATTGATGATTGGAAGCAATTACTGTCTTCCTTGAGGCTATCTTGATAAAAAAAATACTTTGTGTAGTTGGTACCCGCCCCGAAGCTATCAAAATGGCTCCCGTGATCCAGGCATTGAAGAATGAACCATGGGTTAATTTACGCGTTCTGGCAACGGCGCAGCACCGTCACCTGCTTGATCAGGTGTTGAATTTTTTTAGTATTGAACCCGATATCGATTTGAATATCATGCGTCCCAATCAAGCGTTGACGACCTTGACTGCGCGACTGCTGCTGGATTTGGACGACGTATTGCTGGCTGAGAAACCGGATGCTGTATTAGTACAGGGAGACACCACTACAGTAATGGCGGTTGCATTGGCCTGTTTTTATCATCGCATTCCGGTTGGTCATGTCGAGGCAGGTTTACGTACCTGGAATATCAGCAATCCTTTTCCAGAAGAGGCTAATCGTGTCATTACGGGAAAATTAGCGCATTGGCACTTTGTACCAACCGAGAGATCGCGCCAGAATCTGTTACGTGAAGGCGTGGCTGATGAAAATATTTTTATTACTGGCAACACGGTCATCGATGCACTGCTGGTGGTGGCAGCTCAAAATATCGAACTTCCTGCTCAGGTTGATCCAAATAAACGCCTTGTGCTGATTACCGCCCACCGCCGTGAAAATTTTGGTGAACCGTTACGTAATATCTGCCTTGCCATACAATCACTTGCGCAGAATAATCCAAAAGTTAAATTTCTTTTCCCCGTCCACCCAAACCCTAACGTAACCAATATTGTTAATAGCCTTCTAGCAAACAAGCCCAATATCCATCTCTCTGCACCGCTGGATTATGTCCATTTCGTCGCGGCTCTAAAACGATCTTTCCTAATCTTGACAGATTCAGGAGGAGTACAGGAAGAAGCGCCAGCTTTGGGAAAGCCTATTCTGGTGCTTCGCAACGAAACAGAACGCCCCGAAGCAGTCGAGCAAGGGGTTGCAAAACTGGTAGGGTCTCATTACAGCCAGATCGTGGAAGAAACACAACGCCTTCTGGATGATACAACAGCCTACCAAGCAATGGTGAAAGGTACTTCTCCCTATGGAGATGGTCATGCCGCTGAGCGCATTGTGAACGTGCTGAGGGAGCATTTTAGCTAATGCAACTGGTCTATCTTTCCCCTTTGCCGTGGAATAGCTTCGCGCAACGCCCACACAAGTTTGCTGAATGGTTTCATCACAAGCATGGAGGAAATGTGCTTTGGGTAGACCCCTATCCAACACGCTTACCCAAATGGACGGATCTCAGAAGGGTCAAGACTACAAGGATCTTTGCCAATCCCCAAACGGTGAAAGCAGAGATACCGAATTGGTTAACGGTCATTCGCCCTCATCTGTTACCGATCGAACCATTGCCAGGAGCAAGCTTTATCTCTCGCTGGCTGTTGTGGCGTGACATTCTGCGAACAATTGATCAATTCATGCAGCATGGCAGAACACTGCTAGGCATTGGTAAACCTTCTGAGCTGGCGCTACAGGTACTCGCCCAGTATCCTGCCACACCTTCTTTCTATGATGCCATGGATGATTTCCCGGCCTTTTACCAAGGCCTATCGAGAGCTGCTATGGCGCGCCGGGAACAAAGAATTGCCGATAGCGTCTCACGCATCTCGGTTTCTTCGACCACTCTGGCAGAACGCTTCTCCGCCTATCATTCAAAACTGACTGTAGTTCATAATGCTTGTACGGTAGAAACGCTTCCTCCCATTGATGCAATCAAGAAACAGTCCGAGGACATGGTTATAGGCTATCTCGGCACAATTGGCCACTGGTTTGACTGGCCGTTTGTACTTGCACTAGCACAAGCCAACTCATCCTTGAATATTCACTTGATCGGTCCTGTCTATACATCAGTTCCAGAACCTTTACCCTGCAATATTAGATTGTTCCCTGCATGCGATCACGTGACTGCAATCGGACTGATGCAAGCATTCTCGGTCGGCCTGATCCCCTTTAAGTGCAGCGACCTGACTGCTTCGATTGACCCCATCAAATACTATGAATATCGCGCATTAGGGCTGCCCATTCTCTCTACATATTTTGGAGAAATGGCTCGGCGACAAGGGCAAGCAGGAATATTTATCGTAGATGCTAATTCCGACCTAACTTACCAAGTGAATGCAGCAATGGTCTACAAATATCGCAGAAATGAAATTCAAATATTCAGAAAAAATAACTCTTGGGAGGAACGCTTTAACGCAAGCGATATCCTTCCATGTTCAGATTAGCACACTCAGAATTTTGAGTTGCTTCAGCGCGAATAGGTTCAAGAATCACTCGCCATGCCTCAAGCTTACGCTCAAAAGGAATCGAGGCGTTAGCCGGACTGGTTGAAGGCAACCGAGTGTAACGAAATATGCCGCTTTCGATCTTGGGTGCGACCAGTTGCTTGAAGCAAGTGTCTGCTTTGGTACCGTTAAAGTAAACATGCGTGATATTGCGATGTGCGCGGAAAAAGGTCGAAAAATCGTTGGCTATTTGTGTTCCAATCTCAATCATAGAATCCAGGCTGCCGCTTCTTTTACAGGAATGGAGCACATCCCATAACGCAATACGCGCTGATCGCAGCGCCTGGGTCTTGGCCGCATAAGGTATCGCAGGATCAAAACACAGCAGTTCTGCCATGATCCGCCAGAACGCATTCTGCTTATGTGCATAATATTGTCCCGCAGTTAAGGATGCATCCCCCGGCATACTGCCAAGAATGAGAATCTCTGCATGTTCATCTGCTACCGGTACAAAACCATGAATTGTTGTCATGAACTGTCTGATTATTTTTTGAAATATGTTACCCCAAGGGTTGTGCTCGCGCCCGCTGCATCAACCTGGGCGCCAGCATTATCAGAAATACTCAAGAAGCTGCCCTCTCCGAAGCGAATTTCCCAGTCAACAACCGGCTGGCAGGCACGAGCTTTGCTAATTGCATCCGGCACATGCAAACAAACCAGTTCATAAATCGCTCTGGCCCAAACCGCTTCATTGTCAGGAACAGGCCTGTTCCTTTCTACCGAACTTTTATTTCTCCCACCGCTTTCTCCCCGGAAGTAGGTAATACTGCGATGCTCAGGTGTGTCTTCCAGTTCAATCCGGTAAATCGATTTTCGTCCCCCCGGTAGCGGCGTATCCCTAATGAAAGTCGAATTCCCATACTGTAAATAGCCCGCTGCTTCCAGTATGACCGGAATATCTTCTGGCAGTGTGCTCAGTGAAATACCTTGAATTTCAAGATCAAGAAAACGCTGCAGCGGAAAGGAATCACTGCCTTTCGCAGCGGGCACGGTTAAGAACTTGATCAACAGTACTGTCATTAAGAAAAGAATGCAAATGTGCTGGCGAGAACGAAGCATCTTTTAATCCTCCATTCAATTTCAGGAAAGCCGACAGCTGTACCAGCTTATCACAGGAAATTTCTGACTGTGGAAGCTACTGCCAGGTTCAAATACATTTCTCGTACTTAGAATAGCTAGCTGAATTTTGTTTTCCATATTCATTGATCCAAAGCAAATAAACTGAAAGCTAAATGAGTCAACCATTAATAAAATCAAGAAATATCCTGTACCATTACCGTAATACCGTAATGGATGTCATCTTGGAGGATCGGGATTTTCCTCTGGTTCCATCAGCACCCGTTAACGACTTCTGGCACTCCACTCTCTACGAAAATAGATTCGGCAAAATGGACGAAAGAATCTGGCCAAAAGGTAAGCGTTGTCCAAATTGGGTTCGCAGAAGTACAAGCACATTCTTAGCAGTAGCATAACATTCGCGTCAACTCAAATGCCAAGGAGCTGCTGTATACTTTGCTTGGCAGCTTCTTGCTGTCGTAGCCGTACAATATGGGCAGCAATTTTTTTGCCAATATACCACCACGGAATTCATCTCTATACTTCACATATTCCTGACTCATCAGGAAAGCGGCATCTTTGACTTGCATCTCGGTAAATAACGTCAAAGCAAAGTATACTCTGCTTCGGTGGAATCTATTTTTTTTGTAATACGGAGCTCACATGCACAAATAACATAATCTCCCGCCTGGAGATTATTCGGCAGAGCCAGCGAAACCTCTCGACGCATACTGCCTAGATTGACGATCGCGTAATCTTCCGGGACAATTCTTCAACACATACAAGAATAGCCAGACACATAACACATAACGAAATTAAATAATCAGACAATAATGATGCCTCTGAACTGCGCGATTTTCAAAAATATCGTAACGTGATTCAACTGTATTTACCAGATTAAAAAAGCTATCCTTAACCATCTTCTCATTCTTTCCAATGTACAGCAGATTACTTATATTGATTTTATGCTTGTTAGCTTTCAATCCAGTCAACGCACATAACGATATCTGGATTAATGTGGATACCCAGAATTTGACCTTATCGGTCATGAAGGGAAAGGCGGTAGAAGTTATTTTTGACAATATTGCGATCGGACGCTTTGGTGCCAGCAATGCCAGAATGATGGGCGATAACAGAACGCCACTCGGTAGTTTCCGGATTGGCAGGATCAAAGAATCAAGCCGTTATCACCGCTTCTTTGTCTTTGATTATCCAAATCGAGAGACTGCTGATCTCGCTCTGGCAGAAAACCGGATTACTAAAGAAACGTGGCAATCCATTATCAATGCAATTGAAACGGGACGAACTCCTCCTCAGGATACGCCGCTGGGTGGTCATTTGGGTATTCATGGGCTAGGGCAGGGAGATCACAAGGTTCATAAGCAGTTCAATTGGACCAATGGCTGTATTGCACTAACCAATGCGCAAATTGATAAGCTCAGCAAGTGGCTCAAACCAGGGATAGCTGTTCAAGTCCGGTAAGAATTTAGTGGCTTTAATCGAAAAGAAAAATGCCGATAAACTGCCAACACTTTCTTAGCATGGCTAACGCAACAGCTTTGATGAAAACAAATCTGCTTACCTAACGTAAATGCCAACCAATCCCTTTTAATAGCTATTTCTGTACGTTTAGATCAAATGAGTCTACCAATCAGACTTGAGGCATTTTTAAGGGAAAAACTACGCTGAATAGTTACAGTAATTCCAGCACGTCCTATTTAACAAACCATGTACATTATATACAATCAGGAATTGTAACAACTGACGAATGAGTAGCAGATTATTGCAAAAAAACCCACAATAAACAAACTATGGAAATAACCCAATCCGTATCCATCCTCGGATGCAGTACTTGTAAACATCACCATCAGCCAACTATCATTCTTTCTCAGAGTTGATTTTTTATTCAGAATCAATCTTCCCAAACCATATAACATCAGATAAATACATCAATATTATTGAATTGGCACAATTGATATTTAGAAAGTGCATATATATCTTTGATAATACGCAACACAAGAAGTGATACTAAGCAGTATCGGATTTGAGAGTGTTATTTTAACACGCATGTTGAGTATGGCTTTAGTCTCATAGTACTTTAACCATACCAACCATTTTGATAATTGAGCTTGGCGGTGACCTACTTTCACATGCGAAAACACACTATCATCGGCGCTACTTCGTTTCACGGTTCTGTTCGGAATGGGAAGAGGTGGTTCCGAAGCGCTATTGCCGCCAAGCATAACTCTTTTGTTTTAAATACATTAAAACAGAAAACTTTTAGTAGATTTTATCTGTGACAAGAATTTCTCATTATTCTCAAAATTATAGGATCAAGCCTCACGGCCAATTAGTATCGGTTAGCTTAACATATTACTATGCTTCCACACCCGACCTATCAACGTTGTAGTCTTCAACGAGCCTTTAGGGGGATTTACTCCCCGGGAAATCTAATCTTGTGGCAAGTTTCCCGCTTAGATGCTTTCAGCGGTTATCTCTTCCATACTTAGCTACCCGGCAATACGACTGGCGTCATAACCGGTACACCAGAGGTATGTCCACTCCGGTCCTCTCGTACTAGGAGCAGCCCCACTCAAATTTCCAGCGCCCACGGCAGATAGGGACCAAACTGTCTCACGACGTTTTAAACCCAGCTCACGTACCACTTTAAATGGCGAACAGCCATACCCTTGGGACCGGCTACAGCCCCAGGATGTGATGAGCCGACATCGAGGTGCCAAACTCCCCCGTCGATATGAACTCTTGGGAGGAATCAGCCTGTTATCCCCGGCGTACCTTTTATCCGTTGAGCGATGGCCCTTCCATACAGAACCACCGGATCACTATGACCTGCTTTCGCACCTGCTCGACTTGTCAGTCTCGCAGTTAAGCACGCTTATGCCATTGCACTATCAGCACGATTTCCGACCGTACCTAGCGTACCTTCGTACTCCTCCGTTACTCTTTGGGAGGAGACCGCCCCAGTCAAACTGCCCACCATACACGGTCCCCGATCCAGCTTATGGACCTAGGTTAGAATCCTAACAACACCAGGGTGGTATTTCAACGTCGGCTCCATATGCTCTAGCGAGCATACTTCATAGCCTCCCACCTATCCTACACAAGTATTGTCAAAATCCAATGTAAAGCTACAGTAAAGGTGCACGGGGTCTTTCCGTCTAGCCGCGGGTAGATTGCATCTTCACAAACATTTCAACTTCGCTGAGTCCCAGGAGGAGACAGTATGGCCATCGTTACGCCATTCGTGCAGGTCGGAACTTACCCGACAAGGAATTTCGCTACCTTAGGACCGTTATAGTTACGGCCGCCGTTTACCGGGGCTTCAATCAAGAGCTTGCACCCCATCATTTAACCTTCCGGCACCGGGCAGGCGTCACACCCTATACGTCCACTTTCGTGTTTGCAGAGTGCTGTGTTTTTATTAAACAGTCGCAGCCATCTTTTTATTGCAACCTCATTCAGCTCCTCGTGCGAAACGATTCACTTACTAAAGGCACACCTTCTCCCGAAGTTACGGTGTCAATTTGCCGAGTTCCTTCTCCTGGGTTCTCTCAAGCGCCTTAGAATTCTCATCCTACCCACCTGTGTCGGTTTACGGTACGGTCCTTACATAACTGAAGCTTAGCGGCTTTTCCTGGAAGCATGGTATTACTCACTTGGCGCCCCGAAGGGCGTTCCGTTATCACGTCTCAACTTAGCCGCCCGGATTTGCCTAAGCAGCATGTCTACACGCTTCAACCAGGACATCCAACACCTGGCTGAGCTAACCTTCTTCGTCCCCGCATCGCATTATGTAAAGGTACTGGAATATTAACCAGTTTCCCATCAGCTACGCATTTCTGCCTCACCTTAGGGGCCGACTCACCCTGCGTCGATTAACGTTGCACAGGAAACCTTGGGTTTTCGGCGAGGAAGCTTTTCACTTCCTTTATCGCTACTCATGTCAGCATTCGCACTTCCGATACCTCCAGCAATTTTTACAAATCACCTTCACAGGCCTACGGAACGCTCTCCTACCATCTACACTTACGTGTAAATCCCTAGCTTCGGTGTATAGTTTAGCCCCGTTACATCTTCCGCGCAGGACGACTCGATCAGTGAGCTATTACGCTTTCTTTAAAGAATGGCTGCTTCTAAGCCAATCTCCTGACTGTCTATGCCTTCCCACTTCGTTTACCACTTAACTATATCTTTGGGACCTTAGCTGAGGGTCTGGGTTGTTTCCCTCTCGACACCGAACGTTAGCACCCGATGTCTGTCTCCCATGCTTAAACTCTTTGGTATTCGGAGTTTGCAATGGTTTGGTAAGTCTCAATGACCCCCTAGCCATAACAGTGCTCTACCCCCAAAGGTTATACATGAGGCACTACCTAAATAGTTTTCGGAGAGAACCAGCTATTTCCAGATTTGTTTAGCCTTTCACCCCTACCCACAGCTCATCCCCTAATTTTTCAACATTAGTGGGTTCGGACCTCCACGAAGTGTTACCTTCGTTTCATCCTGGCCATGAGTAGATCATCTGGTTTCGGGTCTACACCCAGCAACTAATTCGCCCTATTAAGACTCGCTTTCGCTACGCCTCCCCTAATCGGTTAAGCTTGCTACTGAATGTAAGTCGCTGACCCATTATACAAAAGGTACGCAGTCACCCCCAAAAGGGCTCCCACTGTTTGTATGCATGCGGTTTCAGAATCTATTTCACTCCCCTCCCGGGGTTCTTTTCACCTTTCCCTCACGGTACTAGTTCACTATCGGTCGATTACGAGTATTTAGCCTTGGAGGATGGTCCCCCCATCTTCAGACAGAATTTCACGTGTTCCGCCCTACTTTTTTCAATCTTAGTTCCACATTAGAATTTTCGCCTACGAGACTATCACTCTCTACGGTTCAACTTTCCAGAAGATTTGGCTAATTCTAATGCTAAAAATTGATGGCTACTCCCATTTCGCTCGCCACTACTCTGGGAATCTCGGTTGATTTCTTTTCCTCTGATTACTTAGATGTTTCAGTTCATCAGGTTCGCAACTTTTAACCTATATATTCAGTTAAAGTCGACTCTTGCTTAATTGATTCGTACTTTATTAAACCAACTAAGCAAGAGTCAGGTTTCCCCATTCGGAAATCTCCGGATCAAAGCTTGTTTGTCAGCTCCCCGAAGCTTATCGCAGACTTCCACGTCCTTCATCGCCTGTAATCGCCAAGGCATCCACCACATGCACTTATTTGCTTGATCCTATATTTTTGAGAACCTCTATTACTTGATACACAACCCCAGAATTTTAAAAACATTATCCATATTTCCGGACAACACTTTATCTTCCAATAAATATTAAAAACAATTACTTATTTAATACTTATTTTCAGTATTATAAATTCTGAATTTGTTAAATATACAATCTACTATTTTCTATATTTTTAAAGAGCAAAATCATAACAATAAATGAGATATTTTGCCTATCCTCAACAAATCTAAATCAGTTAATTTATAACTAATTTATTTTCATTAAACCAAATACTATTATGGTGGAGGTGAACGGGATCGAACCGATGACCCCCTGCTTGCAAAGCAGGTGCTCTCCCAGCTGAGCTACACCCCCCAATCTTGGTGGGTCTGGGTGGACTTGAACCACCGACCCCACGCTTATCAAGCGTGTGCTCTAACCAACTGAGCTACAGACCCATAAAGGATCCAGTATTAGCACAACCTTTCGCATAATATCTCATTTGCCATTCTGACTTATAAACAACCAATAAATTGTAGGCGCTTAGTAATTTTTATCTAGAAAGGAGGTGATCCAGCCGCAGGTTCCCCTACGGCTACCTTGTTACGACTTCACCCCAGTCATAACTCTCACCGTGGCAAACGCCCTCCTTGCGGTTAGACTATTTGCTTCTGGTGAAAATTACTCCCATGGTGTGACGGGCGGTGTGTACAAGACCCGGGAACGTATTCACCGCGACATGCTGATCCGCGATTACTAGCGATTCCGACTTCACGGAGTCGAGTTGCAGACTCCGATCCGGACTACGACGCGCTTTATGAGATTAGCTCCCCTTCGCAGGTTGGCAACCCTCTGTACGCGCCATTGTATTACGTGTGAAGCCCTACCCATAAGGGCCATGAGGACTTGACGTCATCCCCACCTTCCTCCGGTTTGTCACCGGCAGTCTCATTAAAGTGCCCAACTTAATGATGGCAATTAATGACAAGGGTTGCGCTCGTTGCGGGACTTAACCCAACATCTCACGACACGAGCTGACGACAGCCATGCAGCACCTGTGCCTCGATTCCCTTTCGGGAACTCTCACATCTCTGCAAGATTTCGAGCATGTCAAGGGTAGGTAAGGTTTTTCGCGTTGCATCGAATTAATCCACATAATCCACCGCTTGTGCGGGTCCCCGTCAATTCCTTTGAGTTTTAATCTTGCGACCGTACTTCCCAGGCGGTCAACTTCACGCGTTAGCTACGTTACCTAATCTTTATATAGATCCGACAACTAGTTGACATCGTTTAGGGCGTGGACTACCAGGGTATCTAATCCTGTTTGCTCCCCACGCTTTCGTGCCTGAGCGTCAGTGTTAACCCAGGGAGCTGCCTTCGCCATCGGTGTTCTTCCACATCTCTACGCATTTCACTGCTACACATGGAATTCCACTCCCCTCTGTCACACTCTAGTTATATAGTTTCAAACGCAATTCCTAGGTTAAGCCCAGGGATTTCACATCTGACTTATATAACCGCCTGCGCACCCTTTACGCCCAATAATTCCGATTAACGCTTGCACCCTACGTATTACCGCGGCTGCTGGCACGTAGTTAGCCGGTGCTTCTTATGTCGGTACCGTCATTCATTGTAGATATTAGCCACAACTATTTCTTCCCGACCGAAAGAGCTTTACAACCCGAAGGCCTTCTTCACTCACGCGGCATGGCTGGATCAGGCTTTCGCCCATTGTCCAAAATTCCCCACTGCTGCCTCCCGTAGGAGTCTGGGCCGTGTCTCAGTCCCAGTGTGGCTGGTCGTCCTCTCAGACCAGCTACTGATCGTTGCCTTGGTAGGCCTTTACCCCACCAACTAGCTAATCAGGCATCGGCCGCTCTAAAAGCACAAGGTCTTTCGATCCCCCGCTTTCCTCCTTGGAGAATATGCGGTATTAGCACATCTTTCGATGCGTTATCCCCCACTTCAAGATACGTTCCGATGTATTACTCACCCGTTCGCCACTCGCCACCAAGGTTACCCTCGTGCTGCCGTTCGACTTGCATGTGTAAAGCATGCCGCCAGCGTTCAATCTGAGCCAGGATCAAACTCTTCAGTTTAATTTAACTCTTTTGCTAGCTTTTAGTTCATACCCATTACAGATATTTTTGAACTAATAACCTATTTACATTCTTAGTTTTCAATAATTAAACTTGACTACAAACCTGTTTAATTATATTTTTACTAAGCGCCTACATTTATTGGTTGTTGATTTTTAAAGAACTTGCTGCTTTTTGCTAATGCCGCTCAAGCAACGAAGATGTGCATTATACAGAACCTAATTGTCGGGTCAAGCTTTTAAATCATTTTTTTTTAAGAAAATGATTTAACCTGAAGAACAGACGAATAAGGATCAATCATTTATTTGCAAAATCAGATCCTTACAAGCAAGACGAAATATTTCCCACTTCCTATCGATAATGACTCATCGCGTTGTCGAACGTTGCTGAGTTGCTCTTTAATCATCTGCTCAACATAGGAAACATAGCAAAATAACACCATCCATGTCTTTTCAAAATGCGAGCAAATATAAATTTATGGTTTTATATGCAACGCTGCGCAAACAATCAGAGACAGCACGCTTAACTTAATGAATACAAATACCGGCCGCACCATGCTATGTTACCAATACCGATTGACTTACCGGATCTATTAAATCAAAAGAAGCAGCGCGCACAAGAAATCAAACGCCAACTCATACATCCACCAAAAATTGCTATAAACCTAAATTTCTCAATTGAAATTTATGGTGAGAACAGCTGAAACCTAATACTGCAAACGGTTTATGGCTAAAAATATTAACTGCTTCTCAGTTGTCATATACAAGCTGAAAGCAAGGTATGGCAACACTTCCAGCTGATTTTGATTATTTCATTAGAATCTCACCCAACTGGTGATGCTAAGAATCCCCTGAAATACCTTAATCTACAGGATTTTTGAACGGTTAAGAGACTTCAACTGAGGAAAATAAAATAAATCATTTTATTAGGGTGTATTAGCATTTTCCATTATCAATTCACGCGCAAATTTCTCGCCAAATGACTAGTTTTTTGGTTCTACTGAGCACTGAGTTGACTCGCAATACTTGATGGATCGCCATTAATTCGGATTCAATGAATAAACATCCCCCAATTACAGGAAAATCAAGAATAAAAATGATGTCCCATGAATATTATGGCACAGCAAAAATTGGTAGCATGATGTTAAAGATAATGGAATGGGAGCCCACCACCTAAAACGGCATCAAAGTGCCAAAGTAGTGGTGCAATGCAATGACCACTAAAACAGAGAGGAGCGTCCGACATGAAGATTACAACCATAGGTATTGATTTGGCAAAAGAGGTGTTTCAGATCCACGGTGTGGATGAACATGGTAAGGCCGTGCTGCGTAAGCAGTTACGCCGCAGTAAGATGGCGGAGTTCTTTGCTAATCTGGAGCCTTGCTTGATTGGCTTAGAAGCTGTCTGGCAAAACATTGGACGCATTTTGCAAATGCTATTTTCATCATGGCGATTCGAATCATATTTTCGGCAGTGCCGCGCAGAATCTCGAAGTCTTTGATAAACGGCGAAAGAAAGTTACCCAACCAAGGAGAACGGGCGTTTAACCACCCACCGCTTCGGCAAAATGGCCCATTTTCCCTTGATTCTCTCCGAAATGTGCAAGATCTAGCCTATTAACTGCAAAGTCAACTGCTGTTCCTCAACAACCGGTATCTCTTGAGAATGCTTGGAGTGAAGAGCATTTGTCAACAACACCTTCTAGCACTCCACGCGCACGCTTGATATCGCCCAGGTTGGCAGCATGCATTTAATATGGAGTAAATTGCCGAGAATATCTACCACAATATATCGCTTGTGATCTTCAACTTTTTGCCGTCATCGATGCCTCGTTTTTTTACTAGCATACGGCATTTTCACGCTTGGGGCATCAATGATGCCATAACTACTGGGGCGGTATAACCACAGCCTGCCGGGGAGGAAAACATTTGGCATCAGCTACCACTGGATAGCTCTTTTAACGACATACAAGATGGCGTTCACAATGATTCTTTTCGTATGTTTATGGTTATTGCCGTGTTTGCTGACTGGATCAAATTCCTTTTCTCATCACTTATACCCGTTTTATATGACATCTCTTAGCCTGTCATCAATGAGTCATTGATTCTAATGGAAATCATTTCTCCAGACAGCTTCTTAAGCTTTGCTTTTTGGGAAATCGCTATAACTATAAATTAGGCAACACCCAGATATTTTCGATACAAACTAATGTTATGGCTCTCGTATCTCGTATATTAATCCCGTTCTCCGAACGCTACTCTTTCTTGACTTCCAGAGCGATGATTAATTGTCGCGCTGCGGTTGGCCAGATCAATTTCAGCTTAACAGCTTGCATAATCTTTTCATATCCCCCCTCTGATTGAGACACAGTGAAGTGGGGCCGGGCACATAATCTGACTGGCACAGACGCATCAAGTGTCAATGTTCCTTGCAGCGCACTGTCTTCCAGACTAATGTCGGTTACATCGGCAAGATCAAGAAATTGCCCAAAACCTCCTAGTACAGTTGTCCCGTCTTTTATATAGCACCCACCCGGACCATCACAACTAGGCATAGCTAAATTTAATTCAGTTTCCAGATAGCCCATCAAGTTTCCTGACAAGCTATATGAAGCCAATAAACGGTTCCCGGCAAGCTCAAACTCCTTAACTATTTGCCATTGATCGGTATTAGACTGGAAACGGATATGGCAATCATCATGTGACTCGAGTTGATAAATCAGCGATATTCCATTTAAGCTATCCAAAAATAAGTTTTGCGCATGATTGTCAACTTCCAAGTCAGAGGGAGTAATGTGGTGCTTGAAATTGATCCGATCATGCGCAGAAGCAATACCTGCATCGCTGTGTCTGGGTATATCATGCGCATCCAACCGTATTCCGCAATAGTAATGCTCTATTTGGCGATGCAACGTGTCACCAAAATTATGTTTGAGTAGATAGGCATCGAATTCACAAATGCTGGCACCTCCATCGAGCTTGACTACAGTCTGAAGTATTCCATTGTGCAAATAAGCCTCTTCCACGCCGTCCAGATCGGTATCTTCGATGAAAAAAGCAGGACGTGGTGTACAGGCATCCAACAAAGCTTCTAACTCGATGATGTTATTGTATATAGCACGTCGTAGATGAGGAAGATACAGACCACCAAATAAGCCATGCCAATAAGCATCATTAGCTTGTGAAGCATACAGTTTTTGCCTCATTACATCAGAGCGCTGCATTTCTGGCAGCGCAGCAAAACGAGCAGAAAGGCATAACATACGCTTGTGCATCCAGTTCGATTCTGGATAGCGGGAAAAAAAATTTTTCCAGATACCTCCTCGTAGAAACGATTTGTTATGCTCATACCAGCCAGCTGATTTTGCCTGATAGACCAGATCAGCATAGGCATTAGCTGGCTCAGCAGGTAAAGTCCACTCATTCATCTCAATGTAAGAGGTGGTGGGAAGGTAGATTACTCCGCGTGTTTTCTCTGATGCATGATAATCACGATAGTGTCGAGGAAGAATTTTAGAAGAAGCGAGCACGCCCTGAATAAATTGCTCAAGCCAACCTTTCTCGTATACCCATTGATAGGTTTCAGGCCAGATGCCGAATTTCTCGATGTCATCAAAATAAATTGCAGCAACGGATTTGTTTATCGCTGAGTTTTCAACCAGGGATTCGATATAAGCCACTGCTTCATGTGCTGGAGAAAAAGGCAGTTTATAACGAAGCATCTCGGAAATGGGAAAAAGATCAAGTGTACGAGCGTCTTCCTCGGTAGTAAAAAAACCATTGAGTTCTGCTTTGGTTTTACCTGCACAAATAAAATGATAATCATCTACGATTGCATAGCGAATACCGCAATCCACCAACGCGGGCACTACTGTTGACTCCCAAACTCGCTCGGTAAGCCAAGCACCTTGAGGACGCTGCCCCAATCTTTTCTCCAGTTTCTTGGAAAAAGTCTCGATTTGTCCGATACGGTCCCGATTTGGAATAACCGCCAATACCGGCTCAGTTTCTCCTGCACTGAAAAGCTCCACTTGCCCCCGTATGACCATATCGCGCAGCAAAGCCATATCATCGGGATAATGCTCAAACAAGAAGTCAAGTAACCAGCCAGAAAAATGGAGAGCAAACTTAAAATCCGGATAACGATACAAAACCTGCAAGAAGGGCTTGTAGCAACGCAAATGCGCATCGACTAAAACCTCAGCAAAATTACCCACTGGCTGATGCGCATGAACACCAAAAAGTAAAGATATAGATTGAGATGTCACTAAGTTTTACTCATTTAGCTATAAATAATTTAGAGTTACTAATCCACCCAGTATTTTTTACTGATATGATCCATATACTTACATCAAAATTCATCTTAATTGGATTAGATTTACGATGAGCGTCGCATCGTTTCAATTACTTCAGTATATCGTCCACCATGACTGATGGGCTCAAGCACAGTTGCTGGTATAGGCAGTTTTAGCAAATGATAGAGGTTAGAAAGATTTCTGCGAAACAATTGATCGAAGCTAGCAACCGCTTGTGGAGAGTTATAATCACCAAACCACCAGAACCAGTCTGAGCTCTCACATGAAGCAAGCTGCTGTTCTGCCAAAGATCTTTCCTCCTCAGTTAGACGCCCACTCTTCATAACAAGATCATAGCTCTGTTTAGCGGCACATAATAGATCCCAGGCTAAATTTTTGTCATGATCGCTTATCCAGGTCGAAAAGGTACCGTAAACCCAGCTTCCTGCAGATAGCGCGGGTAAAGTTTTGATTTCAGTCTGCGTATAAACTAAATTCCCAATGTAGTCACGATAAGTAGTTGCTTGAATGAACGAGTGATTTCCAAGCAATTCGTAAAGATCGTTGAGAAAATAGTAACCATTATAAGGATAAGATTCCCAGGCATTTTCACCATCCAAAATGACACTTACAACCGGATACGGGATCGATTGCACCTCATGATGAATTTTTTCCAGCATATGAACAAAATTTTCTGCTGCATCGCGTCCGAACCATTTGGAATATTCGAATCCAATCATATCGGATAATTTGTCATCACGAAAAAAGCACAATATACCGTCTTTTTCATCAGATACCCGGTAGGGACGGTAAAGATAGTGATTACGATCCGGCAAAGATTGATCTGGATACGATTTATGCAAGCTGTTAACCAATACACCCTCGCCACTGGCACTCCACTGACAACCCAATTCCATCAGGATATTCAGTAAGGCTTTTGATATGCCCCCCTCGGCAGGCCATACACCGGTTGGCTGAACTTTAAAGCGCTGTTTATGGCTGCTCATGGCTGATTTCAAATGGAACATAATGCGTTCACGCCCTCCAGGATAAGCTGGGCTAGCGGGCAAAGTAGCATCAGGAAGGCTATCACAAGCTGCTGAGAAATCAATCAGCAAGGGGGCTAGCGGATGAAAATGAGGAGTAGTGGACAGTTCGATTTGACCTGATGCAGCAAGTTCACGGTAGCGCGGAATCAATTTCTGGATAAGCTCTCCAATAAGACTGAACAATTGCATTCGGTCTGCATAACTGAAATTTCTGCCTTGCGTCATGAGCTGCACTACGATCTCATGATTCCGGCGCACACTTTCACCTGTCCATGCGAGGTGGTACCACGTTAACAAATCAGCCAAGTACTGACCTGAAACATAGATCAAATCCATATCCCCGTGTTCTTTCAACATATCATACAAATCATGCAGGTGCTGATAGGCTGGATAAGGTTTCTGCATGGTCATGTGGTTGCTCTGGAAGCAGCTGTGCAATATACGTAAGCGCTCACTCACCGTGATCAAATTCAGATCAGGAGTAGCAAGCAAGCGCAATAACGGATCACGTATTTTTTTCTGTGCAAATTGCTGAGCATAATCTTCAAGTTGATCCAGCAATATTGGCACAAAATTGACGATCGCTTTGACACGAGGATGTCTTTCTAGATGGTGCGCCATGTCAGTATAATCTTTGATTGCATGCAGATATACCCACGGCAGCATAAACTCTCCTGTTTCATGGTCCCGGTAATCGGGCTGATGCATATGCCATAATAAAACAAGACTCAGTGGTTTCATGACCTAAATAACCAGCTATCTATTACTCAAGAAAAATCTGATGGCTAAAGCCACCAGATTGCCACATTACATGGAATACAACATCCATTCTGTTGCTATGACACATACCTTGAGCCCAGGTTCGCAATTACCTTCCACTCATTCTCTCCAGATCTTCCTTAACGAATTTGGTGGATGCATTGCCCCAGCATTTCCGGGGTAATGAGTGTTATCCCCTTTTTCGTTACATAGAACTGCTTACTATCCTCTTTTGGATCGAATCCAGCTTTCAATCCTTCTGGAATGACGCAGTTTTTTTCAACTACCGCTCGCCTCAAATGCACGTGCCGGCCTATATCCACATTGGGAAGTATGACCGAGTCCTCGACAGTTCCGTAGCTGCGAACCTGGACATTGGAAAATAATAATGAACGTCGGATGGTTGCACCGCTAATGATACAGCCTCCTGAAACCATGGAGTCTAGCGCATGCCCACGTCGATCATGATCATCAAAAACAAATTTGGCGGGCGGCAATTGTTCCTGGTAAGTCCAGATCGGCCAGTCTTCATCATACAGATTAAGATCAGGCGTTACTGTCGTGAGATCGATATTGGCTTCCCAGTAAGCGTCCACAGTACCCACGTCGCGCCAGTAAGGAACACCGGCAGCCATATTGACACAACTGCTCTGGAAGCGATGCGCATAAACACGATGATGCCTGACCAGGTAGGGAATCAAATCCTTACCAAAATCATGAGATGAATAGCTGTCATCGTGATCGCGGATCAATTGCTCAAACAGAAAAGATGCATTAAACAGATAAATACCCATGCTAACCAGCGCACGATCCGGTTGATCCGGTATGGGCGCAGGATTGTCAGGTTTTTCAGTAAAATTAGTAACATGCCATTTATCGTCTACAGCCATAACTCCGAAAGCTGTGGCTTCTTCCACAGGCACCTCCAGGCAGGCAACCGTTATGTCCGCTCCTCTTTCTGCATGCTCGACAAGCATTCTACTGTAATCCATTTTATAAACATGATCACCGCCCAAAATCAGAACATGATTAGGACCATGATAACGCAGGATATCAAGATTCTGAAAAACAGCATCTGCTGTACCTTGATACCACGTCTCTTCGGTTCGCTGTTGCGCTGGAAAAAGCTCAACATACTCTTTGAATCGTCCATCAAGAAAGCTCCAGCCCCGCTGGATATGGCGAATCAAGCTCTGCGCCTTATATTGAGTAACCACCCCAATACGCCGAATGCCTGAATTAACACAGTTGGAAAGGGGAAAATCTATAATGCGGAATTTACCACCAAACGGAACGGCTGGTTTAGCGCGCCAATCTGTCAGATGGTGCAAGCGACTACCGCGGCCACCTGCCAGTATTAATGCAAGCGCATTATGTGTAAGCATCCAATATCTCCCGATCTGAGAGTATCCATCTATTTGACAACAGTATGGATACCAGTGCATCAACCATATAGCGAACAACAAAGTACAGAAAAAATAATCCAGTAAACGTACTACATATTTACCACAAACAGGCTTCGCTGCTTTAGAATATGAATTGCACTATGCAGTCTTTTGTATTTACACTATCTCATCTTACTTGATCTTAATCCTCATTTCCAGACATACTAGTCTCAGTTTGGTACGTTAATTACGGTCCGAGCTTATGAAATCAGAATTTACCTACGCAAAAATTGATTCATTGCGAGAAACGTTGCTGGCTGCACGATTACACAATCCATTTGTTTATTTAGGCAAGCATAAAAAACAGGATGATGAGCTGGTAAGAGTATTCCAGCCGTACGCCACTCACATTTGGATCCAAACATCTGACGGCTTTGAGTTGATGACCGATGTGCACGATGATGGCATCTTTGAGTGGCATGGCAAAATACCCCCTGCACACCCCTATCTGCTCCGGGTCGAGGAAAATACCGCAATAGGGACCGTTACCGTGCGTGAATTGCACGATCCCTATGCTTTTCCTTTGCAAATTTCCGATCATGATTTGTATTTATTTAATGAAGGCAACCTGCGCCAGGCTTATCGAACGTTAGGTGCGCATTTGGCAACCATTGATGGAATTGCCGGTATTCGCTTTGCGGTCTGGGCACCCAATGCAGAACGCGTGAGCATAATTGGTGATTTCAATCGTTGGGATGGACGGGTTCATCCGATGGCAGCCCATCATTATAGCGGCGTATGGGAATTATTTATTCCTGACTTGCCAATCGGCGCACTTTATAAATATGAAATCCGCAATCGTGATACCGGTGAGATCCTGGCCAAGACCGATCCTTACGCGAATTACTATGAGTTGCGTCCCAGTAATGCAGCTTATGCACCAGTTTTAGAAAATTTTGTCTGGGGGGATACAGACTGGATGCAAAGACGCTCTAACTGGAACTGGCTACATGCGCCACTGAACATCTATGAGGTCCATGCAGGTTCATGGAAGCGGCATCCAGATGGACGTTTCTATACCTATCGTGAGCTTACCCAGCACTTGATCCCCTATTTACTCGAAATGGGCTATTCACATGTTGAATTATTGCCGGTATCAGAGCATCCACTCGATGAGTCCTGGGGCTACCAGACAACAGGTTATTTTGCAGTAACGAGTCGCTATGGCTTACCGGAAGACTTCAAATTTTTTGTGAATGCCTGTCATCAAGCGAACATAGGGGTCATCCTGGATTGGGTACCCGCCCATTTTCCCCAAGATGCCTTTTCCTTAGCTCGCTTCGACGGCACTGCCTTGTATGAACACGAAGATCCTCGTTTAGGATTTCATCAGGACTGGGGAACGTTTATCTTCAACTATGGGCGCAACGAGGTGAAATCATTTTTACTATCAAGCGCACATTACTGGTTAAATGTGTTTCACCTCGATGGATTACGTGTTGATGCGGTGGCTTCGATGCTCTATCTCGATTACTCACGCAAATCAGGAGAATGGCTGCCTAATAAATACGGTGGCCGGGAAAATCTCGATGCGATCGATTTCCTGCATGAGCTCAATATCATGGTACATGAAGAGTTTCCCGGCGCTATAACTTTGGCGGAAGAATCCACTGCATGGCCAGCGGTATCACATCCGACTTATGTGGGGGGATTGGGGTTTTCCATGAAATGGAATATGGGCTGGATGAATGACACGCTCACTTATATGAAACATGATCCTATCCACCGGCGATATCATCACAATGAGTTGACTTTTAACCAACTGTACGCCTATACCGAAAATTTTGTACTACCGCTCTCGCACGATGAAGTCGTGCATGGCAAAGGGTCACTGCTGGCCAAAATGCCGGGAGATGGCTGGCAGAAATTTGCCAACTTGCGTTTGTTATTTACCTACCAAATGACCTGCCCTGGCAAAAAGCTCAATTTCATGGGTAACGAGTTTGCCCATGGAACTGAATGGCAGATTAGCAAAGAGCTCGATTGGTATTTGCTGGAACATGAGTCTCATCGTGGCGTACAGATGGCATTGCGCGATCTGAATCTTCTTTATCTGAATACACCCGCATTGCACCAGCTTGATTTTTTCATGGAAGGATTTAACTGGATCGACTGTCACGATGCGGGCCAATCGGTGATTAGCTACTTGCGTCGCGCGCAAGATGGCTCATTTAGACTAATTGTGCTGAATTTCACACCGGTGCCACGCATGAAATACCGTATAGGTGCTCCCTCTGGCGGCTCCTATCAAGAAATATTCAATAGTGACTCAATTTACTATGGCGGCAGTAATATGGGCAATGCCGGCTGGATCAACACGACCGGCGAACCCTGGTTAGAATTTGCAGACTCCCTCGTGATCACCCTCCCACCATTAGCCGGCATTATCTTGGCTCCCACGAAGGCTTGAACAACCTTGTCCTGATGACCCCTGCTTCAATAGCGTCAGCCCCCCCATACGACAGCAACACTAAAAATGAGCGTAGTAATCGGCCTTCGGCCGCAATGCGTTTGAAAGAAACACGATGCGGCGAGATGTGCGGTAAAGTGGAATACCGCGACGGCGAAG
>NZ_FNPQ01000086.1:0-5242 GCF_900107335.1 Nitrosomonas sp. Nm58
CTTACACTTTCCGCGAGAAGAAGCCTTCCCTTAATATTAGATTTTCTCAGGTTCTTCCAGCCGTGGTGTGATGATTTTAATGTCGAACTCACGTTTAATAGTTTTGTGTGCGAGCGTTTATCTTATCGACAATGCGGTAATGAATAGTGGGGCGATCAAAACTGGAAATAAAAAGCGTGCATGATCAAGATCAAGCCGCTGAATGATTTCGGTACGTGTCACAGTATCCGCCGTTGTTGTCAACGCAATGCGTGGGACATTCGGAAATCTTTTATGCAAAATATATTCCGGGCGGAAATCATACTCCCATTGAGATATACAGTGAACTTCATCGATAGCGAATAATGCTAGCTGTGTGCGCTGGATGAGATGCAGAAATCAGGAGGTGAGCCGTCTTTCTGATGCGACATAGAGTAAGATCGTATGCCACCTGCAAGCAGATTTTGTTCAATCACAGAGGTCTCTGATTGTGAGAAGGAGGAATGCAAATGGGCTGCCCGCACGCCCATTTCGCGCAAAGCGACTCTCCTCCACCTACTGGCATCAATAACAAGCAATCATGACCGTTGCCCACTGGCAACATGAGCGATGATTTCAGCTTGTTGTCCATGGAAATCGCTATAGCCGAAAATTTCCCTGAGGAGGGTAAGCGCTATTCCTGGCTCTTCAAGTGCTCTATTTTACGCCGGTCACGTTTGGTGGGTCTGCCTTTGGTATAAAATTGCTGTGACTGCATTTTAATTTGTTCTGCAAGCGCTGTACGTGCTTCACGACTCGCATCGGTCTCCTGATAGAGTTTTTGTGCCTCTGCTGCAGAGCCACGTTTATTGGACAATGCCAGCACTTTAATATCATATTGATAATGAGCAATCCGAATGGTGAGCATATCTCCTATCGCTACCATCTTGGCTGGTTTTATCCGCATGCCGTTAATGTGTACTTTACCTCGCTCTACCGCTTCTGCCGCTAAAGAGCGTGTTTTAAAAAAACGCGCGGCATAAAGCCATTTATCAATGCGGAATTTTTCAACATCGTTTTTTGTCATCATCGATTAGTCATATCTTGCTGCTAGCAACATTACTATATCTGCAGTATGCCATCAGGTTAACGCAGATCCAATAATGGCCACCAGCAGGAAAGCTAGGGCCAACAATGAAAGCAATTTTCTTCGATAACGTGAAATGAGGGTTGCCGGTATATTTTTTCATTGTGACGTCAAAATTAGATGTCCAGAATCGCAGTTTCTATAAATGACTAAGTTTTTGACCTAAATTCGATGCTGATAGTACCGTAAAAATAGTTACACTGGTGAATGTAGGTGAGGGTGTGGGAACCATACCTGAATAGCAGCTGGTGGAGAAGGCAAAATTGTAGGATTATTATATAATTAGTAAATAATTGGAATTGCAGATCAAATATTTGTTTTTTGATGACTGAAAAATCTGTACGGGATCGCCAATAGCTAAATTGCCCTGTGTGATGCAAACATTCCTGGAATAATATTTCTGAACATGATTTAAGGAACGTAGAGGAGTTTGTTCTTTTCTGTGTATCAAAGGCATTGTTTTTATTTCATACTTTGCGTGACATACAATATACAATTTTCTTAAATAGCTTTTAAAAAAACCATAATGCCTGTCTGGAGATAAAAATGGCGGTAGCTGATGTTTTAAAAAAAATTCAAGACCATGAAGTTAAATTTGTTGATCTGCGTTTTACTGATACTAACGGCAAGGAGCATCATGTCACCGTTCCTGCTCATGCGTTTACTGCAGATAAATTTGAAGATGGGCACGCGTTTGATGGTTCTTCTATTGCAGGTTGGAAAGGGATTCATGCCTCGGACATGCTGCTGATGCCAGACCCTGATACCGCTACGATGGATCCGTTTATGGATGAAGCGACATTGTTTCTTACTTGCGATGTGGTTGATCCTTCTGATGGGCAAGGTTACAACCGTGATCCGAGATCGTTGGCAAAGCGTGGTGAGGTTTACCTTAAATCTACAGGTGTTGGGGATGTTGCTTATTTTGGCCCGGAGCTTGAATTTTTTATTTTCGACTCTGTTCGCTGGCAAACCACTATGGCAGGCTGTTTCCTGGAAATCGAGTCTGAGGAAGCCACCTGGAGTTCGAAAAAGAAATATGAAGATGGCAATATTGGTCATCGACCTTTGGTCAAGGGGGGCTATTTTCCGGTACCGCCAGTTGATTCGCTGCACGATATCCGTTCAGCGATGTGTCTGGTTCTGGAAGAAATGGGGATCAGTGTCGAGGTTCATCACCATGAAGTTGCTAATGCGGGCCAATGTGAAATTGGTACTCGATTCAATAGCCTGGTGAAGCGTGCAGACTGGAATCAGATGCTCAAATATGTTGTGCATAATGTTGCACATTCCTATGGTAAGACGGCTACCTTTATGCCCAAACCCATCGTGGGCGATAATGGCTCCGGTATGCATGTCCACCAATCAATTTGGAAAGACGGTAAGAATTTATTCTCGGGAAATGGTTACGCCGGAATGTCTGAAACAGCGCTGTATTATATTGGTGGCGTTATCAAGCATGCAAAAGCGCTGAATGCAATTACCAATCCCGGTACTAATTCGTACAAAAGACTTGTCGCTGGCTTTGAGGCACCTGTCAATATCGCTTATTCTGCTAGTAACCGTTCTGCTGCAGTGCGTATTCCACATGCCAGCAATCCTAAGCAACGGCGTATTGAAATAAGATTTCCCGATCCAATCGCTAATCCATATCTATCATTTACCGCATTGCTGATGGCCGGGCTTGATGGCATTCAAAACAAAATCCATCCCGGTGACCCTATGGATAAAAATCTTTACGATCTTCCCCCTGAAGAGGCCTCCAAAGTTCCGAGTACCTGTAATTCTTTGGAGGAGGCTTTGGAGAGTTTGGATAAGGATCGTGAATTTCTTACCCGGGGCGGTGTATTCTCTAATGATATGATTGATGCCTACATTGCGCTGAAGATGGAGGAAGCCATGCTCTATCGTATTAATACGCACCCAGTCGAGTTCTCGATGTATTACAGTTTGTAGATAAAGGGCAAATTTAAAGCGTTTATTATTTTATTGCCTTAGCGCTGTTTGATTGAAAATTTAATCAACTTTAAATTTCTTCAGTCGGGAGATTGCTATGGGGCAGAAACAGCTCGCCATTGCTTCGGTCTTGATAGTTTTGTTAACTACTGTGACTCAGGCGGTGGCAGGTATTTATAAGCTTGTCGATGAGAATGGCCATGTAACTTATACCAATGCCCCGGCTAAAGGTGGACAGAAGCTCCGGGTTGATCCTGCAGGGCCGAGAGTGGTAGCAAAAGCCATGACAACAGCGCCTTTGGCTGTACGAGGTTTTCCAAAGGTAAGTGATGATCAGCAGAAGAAACGCGACGTTAACCGTCGCCAGATTCTTGAGAATGAATTGGCCGCAGAAACAAAGCTCTTGGCGGAGATGCGGCGGGTTTTAAGCGAAGCTACAAAGAATTTGAAGCTCGTTGCAGCTAATCATGCTCAATTGTGGCCTGATACTCATGTTTCCGAAGACGAAAGTATAAAGAAGCTGCGTAATCAAATTACATTGCATGAAAGAAACATCACAGCGCTCCGTATTGAGCTGGGAAATCACTAACCATTGAGATTCTGCGTGAGGCTTCATGAAAATTGCAGCTATTTTGCTCTCGGTGCTTCCTGTATTTAGTTTTCCCTGTATGGCTCAGTCAGGGGTATACAAGCATTTGGGCCAAGACGGCCAAATCCTTTATTCTGATACTGAAATAAAGGGCGCTTATCCAATCGATTTGCCTGAGATAACAGTATTGCCAGCATCTCGTCATGATCCAGCAAGATCAGCAATAAAAAATGGTGCAACTCTGCCTGGGCAAAATGAAGCGATCGAAATAGTCGATAAAAAGTTCAATCAAGAGATAAAACAAGTGTCCGTAAGTGAGGCAACGACTCATCAAAATTCTTCTGACAACGATTTGAGTCAACACAGTGATCAGGACCGTGTGCAACAAGCCATTGAAGAAATGGCTCTTTACGAAGATAGTATCGAGGCGCTTGAAATTGAGCTTTATAATTTAGGTGCTGGCTATTAAAGAAGCACGCAGTGGGACTGCCTTTAGAGATAGTGAGATGTCTTTCGGTTACTTTGTTGTTTCGATTTCAATTCAAAATCCATGAGCATACTTGAACTTAAAATTCCACCCGCGGTAGTCCTGGTGTTTATGGGTGTCATCATGTGGTTTGTTGCAGATCTTGCTCCTGAGTTGGTGCTGGTTATTCCAGGTCGAATCATTATGGCTTCTGCTGTCAGTTTAGTTGGCATTGCGCTCATTCTGGCTGGTGCGGTTGCGTTCAGAGTGGCAAAGACAACAGTCAATCCGATGCAGCCGGGTAAAACATCGTCCATCGTGACTAGGGGTGTCTATAAAATAAGCCGTAATCCCATGTATGTCGGATTTCTGCTGATACTCTTGTCGTGGGCGGTGTTCCTGTCGAATATTTTTTCCTTTGCAATGTTGCCTGTCTTTGTTTGGTATATGAATCGTTTCCAGATTATTCCGGAGGAGCAGGCATTACTTGCTAAATTTGGCACGGAATACATTACCTATACGAAAAGCGTACGTAGGTGGCTATGAGTTCTGATTTTTGCATCATTACTTCTTGCAATCCAAGAAGGGGACTTCATACTACAGCGGTAGACTGATGCTACGATGTTTGTAATACTTAATTTTTATAGATAAGGCATAGTTTGTTAAGATAAAGACTCACGCTGATTCTTGACAACATAGCATCCTTATTTTAGGAGGTTGGCTTTAGTCAGAAATTGACCGGAAGCGAGGACGGCCTCGTTACGCTGACATCAATCGGGGACGACCCTGATGTATCCCCACGAATTTACCCTCTCTCCAATGAATCGAAGTAATCTACTAAAAGGGCTTGCGCCTGCTCCAACATTGAGGCGGATAATTCAAAAACGACATAGCGGCAAGCTATTCTGGCGAGAAAAATAACTGAATAACGTGAGTTCGACATTAAAATCATCACACCACGGCTGGAAGAACCTGAGAAAATCTAATATTAAGGGAAGGCTTCTTCTCGCGGAAAGTGTAAGCCACTAGTTTAACGTCCCCGACTAATATTTAGAAATGATAGAATTGGCGATTATGAGAACGCCAATGAAAATTTCGCTGGGTGATAAGGACAAAAATACCCTGC
>NZ_FNPQ01000018.1:0-63353 GCF_900107335.1 Nitrosomonas sp. Nm58
CACCGAATGGATCGTTGCTGGTTACAGGGAAAACTGGGCGATGCGCTCCATGCAGTACTGTGTGCAACGGGTTACAACCTACGCTGGTTGCTGCGAGCAATGGTTCGCCTGGGGCTGAAGACGGCTTTTTTACGCATTTTATTGCTTCAGCTGGTCAATTCTATCAGGAGCGAACTTCTGACTGTTGATGTGAATACTCGGCATGCTAAATCTACATTAGCAGCCGGGTGAATTTTGCAGGGCCGACTAAATACCTACAACACTAGAAATTCTTATGCCTTAAGGAAAAAGGATATGAAAAACTGCTCCATTTCCAGGGGTGCTATCAACTTCAATCTTCCAATCATAGTAATCACAAATACGTTTAACAATCACGAGCCCGATTCCTAATCCTTGCGTTTTTTTAGATCCACGAAAAAAGCGTTCATAAAGAAAAGGCATGAAAGCAGGCTCAATACCAATACCTGAATCGGCAATTGATAAGCACTTATTATTAAAGCTGATCCGAATAAACCCCTGCTCAGTATATTGGACCGCATTTCGTAGTATATTAACAAGGACGGTATACAATGCCTGTCTATTTAAAGTCAGCACAAGACCTGGTTTAATGGACACGTCAAGCGCAAGATTTTTTTTATATATTTCCTCACAAAATTGCTCAACTGCATCATAAACACACTCAGCAATAGCAACAGGCTCCATCGTACCCAAAGCCTGCTCGCGCGCCAGAAAGAGTAATGCTTGTACTTGCTCACTCATACGGAAAGAGACCGCCTCGATATTTTTTATTCGAGTGTACGCTTTACTGGATAAATTTTGTTCAGCAAGCAGTAATTCACAGCTAGTCAAAATAGCTGTAATTGGAGTGCGAAGTTCATGACTAATATTGGCGGTAAACTCCTGTTCACGCTGCAGCATTCGCACGATGCGGTACTGGTAATCTTCCAGTGTGCGCGCAAGCTGCGCAACTTCTTCATCCTGGCCAGGCTGACTCAATGACACACACTGGATATTATTCGAGACCAGACCTTGTGCATTATGATTGGCGGGTAACAAACGCTTTACTCGTTCGGCCAGATCCGTTACCTGCTTTACCAACAAACCAGCAAGCAAATACCCTATCAAAAAGGCAATCGCAACAACTGTAATCAAGGATAAGACAACGAGAAACCTAAACTCACGCTGCCGCTGCTCATGAAGTCCAATTTGGTATGCAACAATAAATTTTGCGTCATCTGCATGTCTAACTAAAATACGAATTTCCTCACCATAATGGAATATTTTATGCGACCCAGAGGTCAGTCTTTGCAGATAATCAGGCAAATGCGAATCATCGGTACCGTTATGTATCATGTAACTTCTAAGACTGGATCCTACTTGCGGCGTAAAGCTGGTATGCTGACGGTAGTGATGAATCACATGATTCATCTCAGTCTTCATAATCTGTGTGATATGCGCTTCTTCAATATCATCAGAAGCAAAATAAAGACTGACAGCAAGCGCACCGACAGTGATGATAGAGAAAATTGCAAGCGCCAGCGTCACACGCAGGCGAATGCCACGCAGACGAATGCCGTATTTAGTCTTGAACACCAGAACTCAGACAGTAACCTAGACCATGAACCGTTTCAATGGGATCATATCCGCCAGCTTTTGTTAAAGCCCGTCTCAGTACATGCATATGACTACGCAGCGTATCACTCGTTTCCTGCTCTTCTTCCCAAGCTTCATGCTCCAGCTCCTTGCGACTGAAGACGCGCCCTGGTTCACTCATCAATAGCGCGAGTAACCGAATACACTTCGGTGGCAATTTAACATCATGATCCTTAAAACGAATCGATAACGTTTTTGGGTCAAAAGAAAGATCACCCACTTCCAATTTTCGTACAGCAACTTTTCCTTTATATCGCTTATGCATCGCGGTTAAGCGCGCTTCAACTTCTTTAAGTGCAAATGGTTTAACCAGATAATCATCCGCTCCATTCTCAAAACCGATTAGCTTATCTTCTAACGTATCACGCGCTGTTAGCATTAATATTGGCACATCAATTTCGCATTCATGACGAAGCTTGTGGCATAACGTCATACCGTCTAATTTAGGTAATTTCAGATCGAGCAAGATGACATCAAACGATTGCGTGCTTGCAAGACGAAATCCTGTCATCCCATCAAGCGCGGCATCAGCACTATGACCACGCGATTCCAGGTAATCATAAAGATTCGTGGCTATCGCCTGGTCATCTTCGATAATGAGTATACGCATATGCAAAAAATATTGATCGTGATCGTATTAGAGACAACAAACTAATCCATATGATACTTACGACTAAGTGTATGAACAGCTTCCACAAGAGTCAATGCATTTTCGGGAGGAGTAAACTGAGAAATCCCATGACCAAGATTAAATACATGCCCGGTACCACGACCATAACTAGCCAAAACTTTTTCAACCTCAGCAGTAATCGTATCTGTTGTGGCGAATAATACCCCAGGATCAAGATTTCCTTGCAATGCAACGCTATCATGCACGCGGCGACGTGCTTCACCAATATCTATTGTCCAATCAAGCCCTATCGCATCACATTGACTATCGACCATTTTTTCCAGCCACAGCCCTCCACCCTTAGTAAAGATAATGTTGGGAATACGCACCCCATCCTGCTCACGCTTTAACCCTGCAATAATTTGCGTCATATAATTCAAAGAAAACTCCAGGTAAGCAGAATGCGACAACGCTCCACCCCAAGTATCAAATATCATGATAGCTTGGGCTCCCGCCTCAATTTGAGCATTCAAATACGCTGTGACTGCCTGCGCATTGATATCGAGAATATGGTGCAGCAGATCAGGGCGTTGATATAGCAAGGTCTTGATTTGACGGAAATCGGTGCCTCCACATCCTTCCACCATATAGCATGCAAGTGTAAATGGACTGCCGGAAAAACCGATGAGCGGAACCTGGCCACTCAATGCCTTACGAATTTGTGAAACTGCATCGATAACATAACGCAAATGCACATCAGGATCAGGCACGATAAGAGAACGTATTTCCCATTCTTCACGCAAAGGTCGCTCAAATCGTGGCCCCTCTCCTTCTGCAAAATATAACCCCAATCCCATTGCATCAGGTATGGTAAGAATGTCGGAAAATAAAATGGCAGCATCCAATGGAAAGCGGGCTAATGGCTGCATGGTTACTTCCGTGGCAAAATTAGGATTCTTGCATAACGATAGAAAATCGCCTGCACGAGCACGTGTCTGGTTGTATTCAGGCAAATAGCGTCCAGCCTGTCGCATCAGCCATACAGGAGTATATTCAGTCGGTTGACGTAGTAATGCCCGTATGAGGGTATCATTTCTTAGTTTTGTCATTGAATGATCTATCTAATTTTTATCGATAATATAATAATATTAATGGTTGACAGAAAAAATTAATTCAGTAGAAAATTTTTCCAATTTAGTCTCCAAATTAACTGCGTATGTTACCAGTGATTGGCTTTAGGTTTACACATTTCAATTAAGGAACTCTTGGACAAGTTCAATTTCCTTGTTCCCATGCAGGCCGGGAACCCAGAAAACGAAATTATAACAAGGCCAAAAATCAACGGACTGAATACCCGCCTTCCCCGACCAGAGTCGAGGGTAAGCTTCGCGGACCTGACGACTTTCTTCAGAAACGCTTTAGCCAAGTAATTTATAAGGTAATTATATCCAGTGCCTCGCATCCAGTCTTCTTAGCTTCGACACACTTAATCCTAGCTTAGGATAGTAAAGTTATTTTGATGTTTTCCAATTAATTCAGTAAAATACGTTGCGTTACTATAGTGTTGTGGCTGCACTTTTTTAAACCTTGCTTCATCGCAAACATACAATATTAGCGGGAAGCTTTACCCATAGGGATATTATGAGACATTACGAAATTGTTTTTATCGTTCACCCAGATCAAAGTGAACAAGTACCTGCGATGATTGAACGCTACCGCGGGATCGTTACATCAAAAGATGGAAAAATTCATCGTGTCGAAGACTGGGGGCGCCGTCAACTTGCCTACCTTATTCAGAAAGTACACAAAGCGCACTATGTCCTAATGAATATCGAATGTAACCAGGAAACGCTAGGCGAGCTTGAACATGCTTTCAAGTTCAGTGATGCTGTACTTAGACACCTAACAATCAAAATGGATCAGGCCATCACCACACCATCAATCATGATGCAGGAAGATAAAGCCAAGCTATCTACAGCTAGTGATGACGTAGGAGATAATCCAGAAATCGCACAAAAAAGCACAGAAGCCGGGATAGAGGATATATCTGAAAAAACCAGCGCTGAAGTCTAGAATCAGGTAAGCTATTGAATTGTAATCAGACTATCATTTGCGGGAAAATTGTAAAGCTTGCCCAGTTGCGTTATACCCCTGCGGGGAAAGCAATTATAGAATTCGAGATAAGCCATATCTCGAATAAGATTGAGGCAAGCATTCAGCGTCGGGTAACTTGCGAAATTTTTGCTGTAGCATTAGCTGATATGGCTAAAACAATTTCTGGCATGGAAGTTGGCAGCGTCGTTAAGCTAACTGGATTTCTTGCAAAAAGAAATAAAATCAGTACCCAGCTAGCATTGCATGTAACGCATATCGATACCATATAAATATTTAGGAAATAGGAAAATCACGATGAGATTCACAAGAAATAAAGATAGTAAAATCAAAGCCAAGGAAAAAATGGCTAATCGTCCATTATTTAAACGTAAAAAGTTTTGTCGCTTTACAGTAGAAGGTATCAAAACGATCGACTATAAAGATATCGATATATTGAAAGACTTTATCAGTGAGAATGGCAAAATCATTCCTGCTCGTATTACCGGAACAAAAGCATATTATCAGCGCCAGTTAAATACAGCGATAGAGCGTGCGCGTTTTCTTGCGTTATTGCCCTATACTGATCGACATTGAGAGCTGAGGAGAAATATCATGCAAGTAATACTAATGGAGAAAATTGCAAGCCTCGGACAATTGGGTGACATCGTCAACGTTAAAAGAGGGTATGCTCGTAATTACCTGATACCACAAGGCAAGGCTAAATGGGCTACCGAAACGGCGATCGCTGATTTTAAATCCAAGCGTGCTGAGCTAGAGAAAAAACAGGCAGAGGCCATGACAAGTGCTCAAGCGCTCGCAGCAAAACTGGATGGATTGCTTGTGCAAATTACCCAGAAAAGTGGGTTGGATGGTAAATTGTTTGGCTCAGTTACCAATTCAAATATCGCTGAAGCACTTAAAGATCAAGGCTATTCTATTGATAAATCAATGATTCGTATGCCAGAAGGCCAACTCAAACAAGTAGGCGATTATACGCTTACCATCGCTCTGCATAGTGATGTATCGGCACATATTACCGTGTCAGTTCTGGGCGAAGCTACTGCCTAAGCGTTTCTAATTTTATTATGAAAAGGACTGGCAACAGTCCTTTTTTTATTCTCATCATTCAATGATAGAATCTTTTCTATCAGTGTTTGTAGATTCTATCGGATTCCTATGGTTCAATCCCCAATTAGCATAGCTCATAATGAGTTATTAGAAATTTACAAGACACCACCTCATTCAGTTGAAGCCGAACAATCGGTATTAGGTGGATTAATGCTGGATAATCACGCATGGGACAAAATAGCAGATATCATTACTCACACCGACTTTTATCGGCAAGATCATCAGCTCATCTATCACCATATCTGCAACCTAATAGAGCAAAATAAACCTGCTGATGTTATTACTGTAGCGGAATCACTTGAAAACACAGCTGAATTACAGAATGTTGGAGGACTGGCTTATATCGGTTCGATAGTACAAAATACGCCAACAGCTGCTAATATCCGCCGCTATGCTGAAATAGTGAGAGAACGCTCCATTATGCGTAAGCTTGCTCAGATCAGCACACAAATCGCCGACTCTGCCTATAATCCGGCAGGACGTTCTGCATCAAACCTCTTGGACGAAGCGGAAAGCAAAATATTTGAGATTGCTGAAATTGGTGCTCGTGGCAAGCAGGGGTTTATCGATATCCAGCCGCTATTAAAGCAGGTCGTAGAACGTATTGAAATGCTGTATAGCCGCGACAATCCGAGTGATGTCACGGGCATTGCATCTGGTTTTCATGATTTAGACCAGAAAACCTCAGGCTTTCAGCCTGGAGACCTTATCATCGTGGCAGGTAGGCCATCTATGGGAAAAACAGCTTTTGCCCTTAATATTGCAGAACATGTGGCATTAGCACTCAATAAACCAGCTGCTGTATTTAGTATGGAAATGGGTGGCGCACAACTCGCGATGCGTATGCTGGGCTCAATAGGCAGGCTTGATCAACACAAGGTGCGCACTGGACGCTTGGAAGATGAAGATTGGCCAAAACTCACTCATGCATTGGGCAAATTGAATGACGCACCTATCTTTATTGATGAAAGCGCTGCATTAAATGCCCTGGAACTTAGGGCCCGATCACGACGACTTTATCGTCAGCATGGAGAACTGGGATTAATCGTAGTCGATTACCTCCAGCTCATGTCTTCTCATACCCAAAGTGAAAACCGCGCTACTGAAATTTCTGAGATTTCGCGATCCCTCAAAGCTTTGGCGAAAGAGTTACAAGTACCTGTCATTGCGTTGTCACAACTTAATCGTAGCCTGGAGCAGCGGCCCAACCCGCACAAACGCCCGGTTATGTCCGATTTGCGTGAATCAGGCGCCATAGAACAAGATGCGGATGTCATTCTGTTCATTTACCGAGATGAAGTATACAACCCAGATACCCAGGATAAAGGAATCGCCGAGATCATTATTGGCAAACAACGCAATGGCCCAATTGGAAAAGTCGATTTAACCTTTCTAGGGGAATATACACGCTTTGAGAATTGCGCCCGACCTGAATATTATTGAGCGGGCAACCGATTGGTCCGCACTTCGATCAGTAAAAAATTTACTAGTCTCGATCCAATCGTCGATATTGTATGGCTTCTGCTATATGCCTGCTATTAATCTGCTCACTTGCTGCCAAATCTGCGATAGTGCGCGCCAGCTTTAAGATACGATGATACGCCCGTGCAGAAATATTCAAACGGGAAAATGCATGCTCCAATAAATGCTTACCCTGTTCATCCAGTTTGCAATGTTTATCTATCTCATGCACCTTCAAAACAGCATTCGTAGCATTCTGCCGCGCGAGTTGATACTGACGAGCAGTCTCGACACGCGCCCTCACCATGCGGCTTGATTCACTTTTCCCTTGATGCAGTAAATCCTGTTGCGGTACCGCGGGTACTTCAATCTGCATATCGATACGATCAAGTAGCGGGCCAGATATTTTTCCACGATAGCGCGCCACCTGATCAGGCGTACAGCGGCACTTCCCACCATAATGACCTAGATAACCACAAGGGCATGGATTCATCGCGGCGATTAACTGAAATCTCGCAGGAAAATTAGCTTGCCGTGCTGCTCGAGAAATTGTGATATAACCCGACTCGAGTGGTTCGCGGAGTACCTCCAGTACTCTACGGTCAAACTCCGGCAGTTCATCCAGAAATAACACACCATGCATTGCCAGAGAAATTTCTCCTGGGCGAGGAACGCTGCCACCCCCCACCATGGCAACGGCTGATGCGGTATGATGAGGCGAACGAAAAGGGCGACGCTTCCAGTTAGTGATATCGAAGTGTCCGCTCGCAAGCGACTGCATGGCAGCGAACTCAAGCGCTTCTTGCTCCGTCATAGCGGGAAGAATGCCAGGAAGGCGTGCAGCCAACATCGATTTTCCTGTACCCGGTGGTCCAATCATCAAAATACTATGACCACCTGCAGCGGCAATCTCCAGGACACGCTTAGCATGTGCCTGACCTTTTACTTCGACTAGATCCGGGTGACGGTCTAAATCATCCGCATTGATAACATCAATTTCAGAAGGCGCTGCGTGCTGCTGTAACGACTCATGCCCGGTTAAATGTGCGCAGATCTGAAGTAAAGATGTTGCAGGATAAACGACCGCCTCCTTGACCAGGGAAGCTTCTGCAGCATTGTGCTGCGGTAGCACAAAGCTGCGCCCTGATCGTAATGCGCCATAGGTCATGGCTAACGCACCATGGATAGGTCGCAACGCCCCACTTAAGGAAAGCTCACCTACCCATTCATACTGATCGAGCTTATCAGTAGGTATTTGTCCGGTTGCAGCCAGTATGCCAAGTGCGATAGGCAAATCAAATCGACCACTTTCCTTGGGCAAATCCGCTGGTGCAAGATTGACTGTAACACGCTGCGCTGGGAATTTGAATCGCCCATTTTGTAGCGCAGCCCGCACTCTATCTTTACTTTCCTTTACTTCCGTCTCAGGTAATCCAACAATCGTGAAACTGGGTAAACCATTAGATAAATGGGTCTCCACGGTGACCAGTGGCGCTTCCATACCTGATAGTGCACGACTATAAAGGATAGCCAGCGACATGAAGAATAAGGAGTGTAATAGAAATATCTCCTGTTATCAGCGAGTTAATAAGCTCACACCAGGGAAACCGGGCAACCAGAAATCTAACTACCAGGAAATATTTACTCTAAATTCTAGCCTTCATAATTTGCATCGCCTACAACAGTATCTGAGGTAGTAGGCTTCAATTGATTCTCCAGTGCCGCAACTTTTTCTTCTAGCTCGGTCAATTTTGCGCGTGTACGTTTAAGCACTTCTTGTTGCACATCAAACTCTTCACGCGTCACCACATCCAAGCGAGAAAGCATGCTTGTCAGCATGGCGCGCATATTCCTTTCAATATCCTTAGCTGGACTTTGCGCCACAATTTCACTGATCTTGGCGCCGATTTCATCCAGAACGTTTTTGTTAATCATTTTTTTCTCCATTAGCATTGATTAATTACCGAGTACCAACTATATAAGCCTGGTTACAGCATTTACAAGATAAAATCGCATACTTCAAACAAATAGGCAACCAGTAAACGAGTATCGAAGGCTGTTACAAAACAAAATCCTGTGCGATGATCCTTTTCTTTTTTATACAATATTGATTCATGACTATCGAACGTTTGCAACTTCTGGAGAATTGGATAAAAGCAGAATTTCCTGGTAAATCTTTCGAGCTTTCCCCTGCTTCTGCTGATGCCAGTTTTCGTCGTTATTTTCGTATCACGATAGATACACAAACCATGGTTGCCATGGATGCGCCACCGCAGCTGGAAAACTGTACGCCTTTCCTCCATGCAGCTAAAGTATTTGCCACAGCAAACGTTCATGTACCTACTATATTGGCACAGAACCTGACGCAAGGTTTTTTATTACTCTCTGACCTGGGAAGCACCACTTACTTACAAACACTGGAAACAAATCCAGCCGCCGCAGATGAGCTTTATAAGGATGCAATCGATGCGCTGATTAAGATTCAGCTGATCAGTCAGGTGCATACATTCCCTGAATACGATGAAACGTTGCTCAGGAGAGAATTAGATTTATTTCCGGAGTGGTACATTGTCCGGCATTTACAAGTAACACTTAATCAAAAGCAGGTCAATGACATGACCATCGTCTTCTCACGCATTCTTCAGAATAATCTTGCTCAACCCCAGGTATTTGTTCATCGCGATTATCACTCCCGCAATTTAATGATGACCACCCCCAACCCAGGTATTATTGATTTTCAGGATGCAGTCCATGGTCCGATTACCTACGATCTGGTTTCTCTATTTAAAGATGCCTATATCCATTGGGAAGAAGCACAAATATTGGACTGGGTCATCCGTTACTGGGAAAAAGCGCGCAAGGCAGGGCTCCCCGTAACGGCTAATTTCTCTGATTTTTATCGAGATTTTGAGTGGATGGGTATCCAACGCCATCTCAAAGTACTGGGTATTTTCGCACGGCTTTACCATCGAGATCATAAAGATGCCTATCTCAGAAATATGCCACTGGTTATGGATTATTTACGCAAGGCATGCAAACGCTATCGGGAACTTCATCCACTGTTTGGTCTATTGGATCAGCTTGAAGGCATTCAATCCACAAAGATTGGTTATACCTTCTAAGAGATGTTAGATCATTCATTTAAAGCCATGATTCTAGCAGCAGGCCGAGGCGAGCGCATGCGTCCTCTGACCGATACGTTACCCAAGCCATTGCTTCGTGCCGGAAATCGAATGCTGATCGAATATCATCTACAAAATCTGGCACAGGCTGGTTTTATAGATATCGTCATTAATCATGCTTATCTAGGTTACAAGATCGAATCGGCATTAGGTGATGGTCAGCGCTATGGACTCACTATTACTTATTCAAAAGAGACTACCATACTGGAAACAGCTGGTGGAATAGCCAACGCGCTCCCCCTGTTAACTAATCTCTCAGCAAGCCAGCCTTTCCTGGTCATCAATGCAGATATATTCTGCCAGATGGATTACCGCACCTTACTAGCGGTATTGCAGCGATTCCAGACAAATCCTGATGGCGATCTTGCTCATTTAATCCTGGTCGATAACCCCCCTCATCATCCTGACGGTGACTTTTTTCTAGAGCAGGGTCGGCTCGCAACATCGGGGCATCACAAGCTCACTTTTAGCGGCATTGGTGTGTATCACCCTACACTCTTCAACCAGGTCGTGCCTGGCATCGCAACCAAACTTTCACCTTTATTACGCCAAGTAATCACTTCAGACAAAGCGAGCGGGGAGTATTACCCAGGCATGTGGATGGATATCGGTACACCAGAACGATTGCAATTGCTTCATGCACAGCTTTTGTGAAAGTAACTCCGTTACTGAATTCCTCAATAATCATCCATTTATGCCAGGCTTTCAATCGATGGTATTAAGTAACGTGAGTTCGATGCAAGAAAAGCTGCAAAAGGAATCCGAATTCCTTATGATGAAACGATTTTAGGAAAGAGCTTCATCACGAGAGGAGTCAGATTCCGATGGATACTATAGCGATTTTTTGTGCGATTGACGATTTTTGCCAGGAGTTTGAGTCGTGGTGGGGTTTCATCTGTCGGGTTACCGGACTAAGGACTGTTACCTTCAGGTATTGAGGAATGAGCGGCCTTATTTTCCAGGGCTGGTGAGTTACAATCGCTTTGTTGAGCTGTTGCAAGGTAACGCTGGTGCCGTTGAGCTGTTTTCTGATCAGCCGTTTTAGGCGCGGCAGTGGGATGAGCTTCATTGATTCGACCGGGATCAGTGCATGTCACAATCGCCCCATCTGGTCACATAAAGTAATGGCAGCATTTGCTGCCAGAGAAAAGACCCGCGTAGATTGGTTTTATGGATTCAAGCTGCACTTAATCATTAATGACCAGGGGGAATTACTGAGCGTGAGAATAACGACAGGTAATGTCGATGATCGTGACCCGGTGCCAGAGCGGGCACGTTCCTTATTTGAAAAACTCTTTGGTGACAGGGGCTATGTCTCCCAGCCGCTCTTTGAGCAACTCTGGGAGGAGAACGTACAACTCATCACCAAGCTGCGTAAAAACATAAGAAGCAAGCTGCTGCCGCTGTTTGGCAAACTTTTGTTGCGTAAACGTTCGATCATGGAAACTGTCAACGATCAACTGAAAAACATCTCGCAAATCGAGCATTCTCGTCATCGCAGCCCATTTAACTTTTTTGTTAATCTGATAGCCGGACTGGTAGCTTACACATTCCGTGAGAAAAAACCCTCACTTAATCAAACCCTCACAAGCTCTTCCAGTCGTGCTGATGTAATCCTTATGTCGAACTCACGTTAAGTAACTAATCATCTCTAAGTTCATGCACTCCATTACCTCCCGCGAACATGTTCTCTTCAAGCAGCTAGTCAAGCTGGAAAAATCATCACGGCAGCGGCGATTGGATCGTTTGACGTTACTCGATGGTACGCATCTCATTCAGGCCTATCATGCTGCACAACGAGTACCGCTCAAACTGATCGTGAATGAATCGAGATGCGAACATGCAGAAATAAAACACTTGTTGAGCGAATTTAGTAAACGCGCTGAAATCAATATCGTGACCTTCAGTGATGCCTTGTTTAGGCAGATATCCCCTGTCAAAACGCCGACCGGCATCCTGGCACTCATTGCTATCCCCCCATCCGAACCTAATACTGTTAATGATAATCAGGTATTTTGTGCATTGCTGGAAGCGATACAGGATCCCGGCAATCTGGGTTCAATACTGCGTTCAGCTGCCGCGGCTGGCATCAGTGATGTTTATTTATCCGATGATTGTGCGGATGCCTGGTCTCCCAAAGCACTGCGGGCGGCAATGGGAGCGCACTTCTCGCTGACCATTCATGAGCAATCCGATCTGGTACAGGTAGCCCAGCATTTTCACGGCAAAGTCATTGCCACCGCTTTACAGGCTACACAGCATCTTTATGAGACCGATCTCAACGGTCCGGTTGCATTTGTGTTTGGCAACGAGGGTGCAGGATTGTCGCAAGAAATACTCCATGCGGTCAGCGAGCAAGTCATGATTCCCATGTTGGACAATACGGAATCACTCAATGCTGCTGCTGCTGCAGCGATTTGTTTTTTTGAGAAAGTCAGGCAGCAATCCTTCTCAAATGTTTAAACATCGAATTTGGTCAGGCTTCCTCAGGTTCCGGATCATCGGCCAATGGCGGTCTTGACTCTGATGAAGAAGTTATCGTGATCTTGCTTCCGATGGCTCCTGGGATGCGGGGTGTTTCGCATACCACATCAGCATTTTGTGCGCGATGACGCAAGGCATGGTCCATCAGCACCAATGCCAGCATAGCTTCGACGATAGGTGTCGCGCGTATGCCGACACAAGGATCATGCCTGCCATGGGTTTCAACAATCGCTGGATGACCTGCCTTGTCGATGGATCTTCTCTCCAGGCGTATGCTCGATGTCGGCTTGATCGCCACATTGACAGTAATGGGTTGACCCGTAGAAATGCCACCTAGAATGCCGCCAGCGTTATTGCTCAAAAACCCCTCAGGGGTCATCTCATCCGAATGCTCTGTTCCCTTTTGACTGACACTGGCAAATCCCGCCCCAATCTCCACACCTTTAACAGCGTTAATGCTCATCATGGCATAAGCGATTTCTGCATCCAGCCGATCATATACGGGCTCTCCCCAGCCCACTGGCACTCCCTCGGCGACGACGCTGATTTTTGCACCCACTGAATCGCCGGATTTGCGCAGGCAATCCATGAAGTCTTCAAGCTCAGAGACGATACTGTTATCCGCAGCAAAAAATGGATTCTGGTTCACATCATCCCACTGTTTGAATGGCATGATGACAGACCCCAACTGCGCCATATAGCCTCGAATGATAATGCCATAGGTTTCATGCAGCCATTTCCTGGCGATAGCCGCCGCTGCAACCCGTACCGCAGTTTCACGCGCGGAAGCACGTCCGCCACCACGATAATCGCGAATACCATATTTTTGCCAATAAGTATAATCGGCATGTCCGGGGCGAAATACATCCATGATTTTGCTGTAATCCTTGCTGCGCTGATCTTCGTTGCGAATCAACAAGGCGATGGGTGTACCCGTCGTTTTACCTTCAAATACACCCGAAAGAATCTCGACGCTGTCGGCTTCACGCCGCTGCGTAACATGGCGCGAGGTTCCCGGTTTGCGCCGATCCAGTTCTCGTTGAATATCTTCTTCTGATAAGGCCATTCCCGGCGGACATCCATCCACTACGCAACCAATCGCCGGGCCATGCGATTCACCAAACGATGTGACACAAAAAAGTTTTCCAAGCGTATTACCAGACATTCTATTTTTTCTCGTTATATCAGTAGCTCAAGTCTAACATATGCCGATACGGATTTTCTCACTGTGGTTCGCCAGAGAACATTTTCAAACATGTGATTGTGACCGAATTTCTTTCCTAGCCGTGTGCCTATAGGTAGAATGATACCTACGATTAAAAGTCATTATCTAATTGATGTTACTGAGCTGAAAAAGGAGCAATCATGAATACAGCGGAAGTCAAAGCGTTTCTCACTGATTTACAAAAAAGAATCGTTGCAGGATTAGAGCAGGTAGATGGTAAGCCTTTCCTGCATGACGCCTGGGAACGCCCGGAAGGAGGCGGTGGACTAAGCTGCGTGATTGAAGAGGGTAATATATTTGAGCGAGGGGGAGTTAATTTTTCTCATGTCCATGGTAGCGGTTTACCTGCCTCAGCCACTGCCGCGCGACCTGAATTAGCGGGTCGTTCATTTGAAGCCGCTGGCGTATCACTGGTCTTGCATCCTCGTAATCCTTATGCCCCCACTGTGCATATGAATATCCGTTTTTTTGAAGCCAAAAAAGAAGGTTCAGAGTCTGTTTGGTGGTTTGGTGGCGGGATGGATTTGACACCCTATTATGGCTTTGAAGAAGATGCTATTCATTTTCACCAAACCTGTAAAAGCGCGCTCCAACCTTTTGGTGATGACTACTATCCTCGCTTCAAAAAATGGTGTGATGAGTATTTCTACTTAAAACACCGCAAGGAGCCACGCGGTATTGGCGGTATTTTTTTCGATGATCTCAATCAACCCGATTTCGCAACTTGTTTTAACTTAATGCAAGGTGTAGGAGATCATTTTATATCCGCATATGTTCCGATTCTGGAAAGACGTCTCAATATACCGTATGGGGAACGTGAGCGTGACTTCCAGGCTTATCGTCGCGGACGCTATGTCGAATTCAATCTGGTTTGGGATCGGGGAACGCTTTTTGGCTTGCAAACAGGCGGACGCACCGAATCTATCCTGATGTCACTGCCGCCGATCGTCAAATGGCGGTATAACTGGACACCTTCAGCAGGCAGTGCAGAAGCTGCGCTCTACTCTGATTTTCTGATTGGCAAGGATTGGGTGTAGTTTAGTTATTATTATTATCTAAGAATTATCACTGAGCGCCATAGAAACTAACCCTCACAAGAATAACTTTGGGCCTGTCTGACTGCAAAAGGACGTTACAAGTGGTTGGGTTTTATCGAAAAGTCATATTACATGGCTGCCTGTTCTTGCATCTATCCATTCATGAACAACCGTTATAGGTGCAGTACGAACCTCGCATGTTCCGCCTTTACCAAGATTGTTCACAGCTAAGCGCTCTATGCATGAAATCAACATTGACCGTCATTTCATTCCTTTTACATAATTGGCGATAGCTGCAAATTGCTCCACGGATAAATTCTCTGCCCGCAAGCCGGAATCCAAGCCTAACCCATCAAAATCAGCGGGCTTCAGATAATCACGCAAGGTATTGCGCAATGTTTTGCGTCGCTGCGAGAAGGCGACTGATACAACTTTGGCAAATAACGGTTCCTCCTTAACAGGAACGATAGGTTGCATCAGCGGAAGCATGCGCACAATGGCTGACTGTACTTTTGGGATAGGACGGAACGATTCTGCCGGAACAGTCAGGATTTGTTCCATCTCAAAACGATTCTGCAGCATGACCGATAAGCGTCCATAATCTGGGGTGGAGGGGATAGCCACCATGCGCTCGACGACTTCCTTCTGCAACATGAAATGCATGTCGAGAATATGAGAGCAGAATTGATTGAGGTGAAACAGAAGGGGTGTAGAAATATTGTAAGGCAAGTTACCAATGATGCGTAATGAGCTGCCCAATTGAGAAAAGTCGAACTTCAGTGCATCTGCTGAATGGATGGTTAATTCATCTTCAGTAAATTCCCGGCGCAACCGCTCAACGATATCCCGGTCAACTTCTATGACTTCAAGATGATCCAGCATTTGCAGCAATGGACGCGTCAATGCGCCTAATCCAGGACCGATCTCAACAAGCCGATCTCCCCTCGACGGTCGGATGGCTTGAATGATTTCAGCAATAATCTGGGAATCAACCAGAAAATTCTGACCAAAACGCTTGCGAGGAATATGCTTCACTATCTAATCAATAAGTAGGCTTAGGCTGATCTAACGGGGGTGGCTTATGGAATCTCAGGATTGCTGCGAAGCATGCTGCTTTTGAGCCAGCGCGATTGCCAATTCTATGGCCGCTCGTAAACTGCCTGGATTAGCCTGTCCTGTTCCCACCAAATCAATGGCGGTGCCATGGTCCACCGACGTTCGAATAATCGGAAGCCCCAACGTAACATTGACCCCCGTCCCGAAACTTGCATACTTGAGCACAGACAGTCCTTGATCATGATACATGGCAAGAATACAATCATAATCCTTCAATCGTGCTGGATTGAACAACGTATCAGCCGGCAAGGGCCCAAGCAAATTCATGCCTTCAGCACGAAGTTTGTTCAGTACCGGAATGATGATATCGATCTCTTCACGCCCCATATGACCAGACTCCCCCGCATGAGGATTGAGTCCTGCAACGACAATACAGGGATTCTGGATAAAAAAGCGGTCAACCAACTCATGGTGGATAATGCGTAATTTTTGTTCCAGCCTCTCAGCCGTAATCGCCGTAGCAACCTCTTTCAATGGCAAATGCGTGGTAGCAAGCGTTACGCGCATGCTACCGCCCACCAACATCATGACCACCTGGCTGTGTGTCATTTCTGCCAGGTACTCGGTATGCCCCGTAAAAGGTATGCCTGCTTCAGTGATGATTCCTTTGTGAACAGGAGCCGTCACCATGGCATCAAACATTCCATTTTGACATCCTTGTACCGCATATTGCAGCGTTCTAAGTACATAGCTCGCATTCGCCGAATCGAGTTTACCGGGAGAAACCGGTACGTTGACCGGTGTATGCGCGATTTGCAGACTACCAGGTTCATGCTCACTGAAATAAGCAGCGGGCCTCTCAATTATTTCCAGGGGCAACCGTAACAATGCTGCGCGCTGTTGCAACATGTCACGATCAGCAATGACCACGAGTCGACAAGATAAAGCTTCCTGCGCAATTTGAACACACAAATCGGGACCAATACCCGCTGGCTCGCCAGCCGTCAATGCAAGGATGGGCATGTATTTCAACTCAAGGCTACCGCTGAGTATCTTCAGACCGGTATTCCACATAAACCTGATCGCGTAGCTGCTGCAACCATTCCTGCATTACCATTTCAGCCTTCCGTGCGTGGATCGCCTTACGTGCAGTTTGGCGCTGCTGCTGCTCACTCACATCTTGTGATCGGCGCTCGATTACCTGAATCAAGTGCCAACCAAACTGGGTTCTTACAGGTGTGCTAATTTGGCCAGGTAAAAGCGCATCCATGGCTTGTTCAAACTCACGAACAGTATCACCGGGAGAAAGCCACCCGAGATCACCCTCCGATGAGGCGCTGGCATCTTCAGAATAAGCCTTCGCCGTTTCTGCAAAATTAGCCCCTTTATCAATGCGATCTTTGATCTGCAAAATCATACGATGTGCATCATCTTCTGATATCAGCTCGCTGATTTTAATAAGAATATGCCGGGCGTGCGTTTGATTGATGATGACCACAGGGGTTTCTTGCGGGCGTCGACCCAGTAACTTGAGAATATGAAAGCCTACAGGACTCTGAATGAGGGGTGTCACTTCACCGGGTTGCATGGTAACCAGCATTTCAGCAAAAGTAGGCCCCATTTGCATGATAGGCCGCCATCCAAGGTCTCCACCCTGCATGGCATTGGGCGCATCAGAAAATTCTGCTGAAACTTGTGCAAATTCAACACCCTCTTGCAATTTTCTCAAAGCAGCTTCAGCGCGTTGATGTTTTGCTTCAACCTGAGTTGCATCCATTTGTTCTAGGATCTGAACCAGAATATGTGCCACATGATATTCATCATTACCGATCGATGAGGTTTCCTGGGTACGTAGAAAATTGTCTATTTCACCTTCTGTCACATTGATACGACTGCTTACTTCCCGTTCCTTTAATCGCGTCACTATGATTTCATTGTGTATCTCATCCCGAAATTGACTCAAACCGATGCCATCCTGTTGGAGCGCGGCATAGAATTCTCCCATCGATAGATTATTCTCCTTGGCGATATTGCGAATCGTTTTGTCAAGCTCAGTATCGCTAACGGATATGCCCAGCTCCTTCGCACGCTGCAACTGTATCCGCGTAAGAATAAGACGTTCCAATAATTGTTTCTCCAGCACGTCCGAAGGTGGAAGTTGTACTCTCTGTTTCTGCAGTTGTCTGGTGGTATTCTGAATTACATCATTGAGTTCATTGCGGGTAATGATTTCCTCATTAACGACAGCAACAATATGATCGACTGGAATCACCTGATTGGGAGCAACGGTCTGTTCTGCAATGGCTTTTCCCGCCACTGCCATGATGGTTAGCATCAATACAATTTGACAAGAAAATCCTGCCTTATTAATGAGATAGTTAGCTATCTCGACTATATTCTTCACAATACCCACTTATTCCGATTATTTGTATTAATCTAATTTGCTTACTGTTCGCTTGTTCGCGCATAGCCCGGAATTCCCTGCCGTAACACTCGTATCGGATTATTCCCCATTCGCATCAAGCCGTTTAACTCAAGTTGGACAAAAAATGCGGTAGAAGTTTTCTCCGTTGCCGTAATAAATCGGTTAAGCACCATGCGCAATGACCAGCAGCATGAATTGTATTCCAATCCTACCAGTCCAGCCAAAAGCTTATCATCCTTCAATGAATAGTTAATACTTGCCATTCCTTGCCAATTTTTCAGGAATGGCCATTGAGTTGATGCGTCCACCTGCTCCAGACCCACTCCTGGCGGTAGGAAAAATGGATTGGTTTGTACCAAACCAGGTATCCCCCGAGTATAACGATAGCCAATATTGAACACCTTGCCTGGCTGTGGGTGATAGCTTACGCCAGTACGAATTTTTTCTGTGCGGAATTCACTTTCATCAAGCTGAACACTCGTATCAGTCGTAATCACAGGCGTAATACGTCCTGAAATAGCCGCAATAAAATCTGATTTATTACTGGTGGTTTGTTGTGTACTTAGCACTACGTTCCGGTCTGCAAAACGTATCCGCTGACCTGCTGCTAGCCGTAATCGCTCATTACCTGTTGTTGATTCAATGAGACGAGAAGTTAAAGCAAACGTAATTTCATTGGCATCATTGATCCGGTCATGGCCACTGAACCGGTTCTCAGTAAAAATCTGTGCGAAGCTGAAATCCATCTCGGCTGATTCAAAATTGGGAAAAACAAGACCATCCTGATTCCGGAATGGGACATAGAGATAATAAACACGTGGCTCGAGCGTTTGCACAAACTTTTCATTCCTGAACATCGTATCCCGTTCAAATACAATGCCACTATCGAGACTGAATATCGGTACGGTACGATCGAGATTGGTATCTCCCTTTGCGCTCACCGGCTCATTCAAATTATATCGGGTGTGATGCAAACTTACCTTGGGTTTGATATAACCAAACGACGTTTGCAAAGGCACGCTGACACTGGGGAACAGCACCAAGCGCAACCCATCGGCCAAGCTTAATTTTTGTCCATCTGGCAAACGTTGGCTTTCGAAATAAAAGTTCGTCCAGATACTGGTAAAATCAAGATCAATTCCATAGATATTCCGTTGGGACGCTGTCAAGGAGAACTGGGGTAAACGCTTGTAAGGAGGTGTAATGAGGTTCCTGGGATCCTGAAGCGTTTGGAAATTCTGAACGAGCGTAGTAAAGTTTATCGCGTTATTATGACCCAAACTACCGTTATAAGAGGTAACTACCTGCTGCAACAGGTTGGTTCTGGATGTAAGGGCAACGTTATTGCCCAGATCACGGAAAAAGTCACGATCAGAAACCAGATTGTAGTCAAGATTACCCGTCCAGCCTCTACCCAGATACTGAGTATGGTTCAAGAACAAACCATAGCGAGTATCATTGGTTATCAGATCATCAGGCAATATATCGAACATCGCATGCCCACCCAGTGTCTCACCCATATAGCGGAATTCGTTATTGAGCATGATGCCGCGCTTGCTCATGGCTCGCGGTGTGATCGTTGCATCGTAGTTAGGCGCGATGTTCCAGTAAAAAGGCAACGATACTTCCACGCCACTTCTCGCCGTATTCCCCATAATGGGTGCAAGAAGGCCTGTTTTTCGTTTCCCGCTATAGGAAAAATTCAACCATGGCGAATAGAGAATGGGAACATTCTTGAATGAAACACTGACATGACGCGCAGTCGCTATTTGCTCCTCATGATCGATTTCCAGGTCTTCTGCTCGTATGAACCAATCATTGTTTCCGACCGGGCAAGTCGTATAGTTCCCCTTTTTTATCCGATAATGATCTTCTCCTTCAAATAAAAACAAATTCCCGTCTCCACGCCCACCTCCTTCTTTTAAATAATAACTGGGCTGATGCAGTTCCCCGGTTTTACTTTCCAGATTGAACCTGAGATGCGTTCCTTCCACCACATCTTTTTCTCGTTCAAGATGTACCTTATCCTCAATTACGGCATCTTGAGTAGCAGGAAAATACTTCATATGCTCGGCTGATATTACCTGATCGCCGCGCCGCAACTTGGCCTTTCCTGTAGCTTCTACTTCTCGTTGAGGATAACCTTCTATTTGGTCTGCCTCAATGTACACCGGCTGTTCATTTTTCGGTTGATTAGGCTGTTCAGTCGCGATTGCGACAGCAGATGAACCAATTAAAATGAAAAAAACGAAAACTTGAATAAAAAAATTGTTCATTACGCGTATAGTCATCCTGAAAATCTTTTTTCAGGTGATGGTTGCTATAGTCAGGTTTTCACCCTACCGATATGATAGGAATGATATAAAAGTGAGATAAAAACTATCATTTCATATTAACGAGCACTGAGCGAAAGTTCTCAATTCAATTTCAACAAATAAAAGCAATCAACCCGTTCAATATCGATTTTCAGGATCTGCTTAAAGTATGCAGAATTAAATTAAACCAATTTGCTCTACCTACCACTCATTCCATGAAGGCGTTATTTTAGCTGACAAAAATTTTTCCATGTCTGATCTTGCTACTATTTTTTCTGAGGATGGCCTGCTGGCCCATACCATACCGGGCTATCGTGCCCGTACCCAGCAATTGCAAATGGCGCAGGCCATAGCAGATACGATTGCGCATCATGGTGTGCTCGTAGCAGAAGCCGGTACTGGCACTGGAAAAACATTTGCTTATCTGGTGCCCGCTCTACTCATGGGTGGCAAAGTAATTCTCTCCACTGGCACTAAAACATTGCAAGATCAGCTATTTAACCGGGATATTCCGACCGTACGCGCAGCACTGAAAACCCCGGTTACGGTTGCGCTGCTGAAAGGCCGTGCCAATTATATCTGTCATTATCATCTGGAAAGAACATTACAATCCGATCGTCTCAGTTTCGCATCCCGTGATGAAACCAAATATCTAGGACTGATCGAACGCTATGCCAATACCAGTCGGCATGGGGATAAAAGCGGGCTCAGCAAAGTTCCGGAGAATGCGGCCATATGGCAGCATGTAACTTCCACTCGCGATAACTGCCTCGGCTCAGAATGTCCGAATTACAAGCAATGCTTTGTCATGGAGGCGCGCAAACGCGCGCTCTCAGCCGATATTGTCGTGGTCAATCATCATTTATTCTTTGCTGATGTGATATTACGCGATGAAGGACTATCCGAGTTGCTACCTGCCTGCAATACGGTCATCTTTGATGAAGCGCATCAGCTACCGGAAGTCGCCAGCCTGTTTTTTGGCGAATCAGTCAGCACCAGTCGGTTGTTGGAGCTCGCGCGCGATACCGAGGCAGAGGCATTGCTCAATGCCAAGGACTTCGTTCCACTCCCCGAAGCAGTGGCTGCCATGGAAAAAGCAACCCGTGATTTACGTTTAACCATTGCTGGAGAAAACTCCCGCCTGCCATCCACCACAGTGATGCAAAATCCTGACTTCAAGGATACATTAACCATTCTGCAGGAAAAACTCACGCAACTCGTCAGCCTACTTGAAAATCAGGCGGTTCGCTCACAAGGGCTGGAAAGCTGCTGGCGCCGCGCTACTGCCATTCTTGCCAGCATCAAACGCTGGTGCGAGCAAATCGAAGACGAAGGCTATGTTCGCTGGGTGGAGACGTTCAGCCATGCCTTGCAGCTCAATGCCACCCCTTTGTCTATCGCTGAAATATTCAATAAACAGTTAAATGCTTCGCCGCGCGCCTGGATATTTACCTCGGCAACCCTAGCAGTCAAAAACGATTTCTCCCATTACAACCAGGCGATGGGATTAGCAACTGCCCAATCAATCAGCTGGAGCAGCCCATTTGATTTTTCTCAGCAGGCACTGCTTTATGTTCCCACCCACCTCCCTAATCCCAATGACCGCAGCTATACCGAATGTATGGTCAAGGCCGCGCTGCCGGTATTGCGAGCCAGTCACGGGCGCGCATTCTTTTTATGTACCAGCTTGCGCGCCATGCAGCAGGTCTATGAGCTATTACAAGCAACGTTTGAACAGGAACGACTTGATTTCCCATTATTACTGCAAGGCCAGGGATCACGCACCACCATGCTGGAGCGTTTTCGCGAGCTGGGCAATGCTATCCTCATCGGCAGCCAATCCTTCTGGGAAGGCGTTGATGTGCGGGGTGAAACGCTCTCATTGGTCATCATCGACAAATTGCCATTCGCCTCGCCGGATGATCCAGTACTGTCAGCGCGTATCGAAAAAATCAATAAAGAAGGCCGCAATGCCTTCATGGAATATCAATTGCCTCGCGCTATCATCAACCTGAAGCAAGGTGCCGGACGCCTCATTCGAGATGAGAATGACCGGGGGGTGCTGATGATTTGTGATCCGCGTCTGATTACCCAATCCTATGGCAAGCGCATCTGGCAAAGCCTGCCACCCATGAAACGCACCCGGAATCTAGCTGACGTAGAAAATTTTTTTGCTGGAAACAAGCAGCAATGTCTTAATAACGCCATTCACACTGAGCGTCATTCACATTGAGTGTGTCGAAGTGTGAACGGACTCCAATCTGGCATTCAACAAGCGCGCTACCCCCTCTGCACCTTGCCGCATCACCTGATGATGATTCCAACTGAACACAGGCCGTGCAATCGGGGCAATCAAATTCATCCACAGTCGATTGGTACGTACCCGCCACTCATAGCGCACCACAGTCATAGCGCCCTCATAAGAAAAATTCCACCGCCCGATTCCAATCACTTCACCGCTGGCCTGCCCTTCTATTAGGGTAAGCGGCACAACACGCGTCACACGCATATCGAAAGTAAACTGGTAAGGAATTCGTCCCCTCCAGGTAAAGCGATGCACACTCTCTACTCCATCCGCATCACCAGGAAAAAGCTTTTCCACCTTCTCAACCCCTCTCCACCATTTGGGCCAATCCAAGCAATCGGAAATAACATCGTACACCTGGGATAAAGGCGCACCAATGCGCCATTCCGTAACAAAATTAAATTCTGTCACCATCACCTTATTGATCAAAAAAACCCATGGGAAACTCCGAATTAATTTGATATTCCGACATCTCAACCACCTCAATAAAACTGCCATCTGCCTTGTAACTCATCACCTTAGGCGGAAAACCAGTCGCCATATCTAATTATGGCTGGCACCGTGATACAGCACCGACACTAAAACCACCCTCCCCTTCACATTAACCCGAATATTTCATAAATTCGCGTGATGATCACGCAGGATTTTGATTAATAGGGAAGTTTTGAGAAAGAGGGGTGTAGTGACTCATACACCCGACTGAGCAAAATCTTTCTTATTAATCAAAAGACAAGTGAGGGCACGTGCCAATTTATGAAATATTCGGGTTAATCTGCAAGGCCGACTGACCGGCTCTCGAATCTGTACTGGATTGTCTTTCTTCTATCTTAGCGAAATTATTGCATCTGTATACCTTTTGTTAGAAACTATTATAAGAGAATTCATTTCTAGTCAAAGCTTTCTGGCTGCTCACGTAAGTTATATGTGCTACTAAACCCTAAGGAATGAAGTCGTTAGCAACTATTTTAGACCTGCCTCCCACTTCCAAGCGTTTGACAACCCATCGGGCTTTCATTACATTTCGTCAAGGCATGAATTATTCCTCTACTCACCAAAGGCAATCATATGCGTGCAGTTTTTCTTGATTTTGGTTCCGTCACCCGTGGTGATATGGATTGTACGATGCTGGAGCAGGCTATCTCGCCTTGGCGCTATTATGATGAGACCACCATGGAACAGGTTGCAGAGAGAATTAAGGAAGCAGAGGTGGTGGTCAGCAATAAGATATCACTGGATCGTGCAGCAATATTTGCTGCGAACCGCCTGAAATTAATTTGCATTGCCGCTACTGGCTATAACAATGTTGACCTCATCGCAGCGGCTGAACGCAATATTCCTGTCTGTAATGTACGGGGTTATGCCACAAATTCCGTCGTGCAGCATGTGTTCATGCTCATACTGAATCTTTCGCGCCGTTTTGTAGAATATCAGCAGCTGGTAAAAAATGGCGGCTGGCAGACGAGTATCCATTTTTGTCCCCTCGATTTCAGTATTGAGGAATTATCAGGCAAAACCCTGGGCATCATCGGATACGGCGAGTTGGGTAAAGCAGTAGCTGAAATAGCCAAGGCATTCGGCATGCAATTATTGATTGCCGACCATAAGGGCATGCCCGCTCGCCCTGGGCGAATAGCCTTTGATGAAGTCATCCGACAGGCAGATTTTATTACTCTGCACTGCCCGCTCTCAGAGGAAACCCGCGACCTGATCAGTCGAAGGGAATTTGAGCTGATGAAACCCTCAGCCTATCTCATTAACACTGCACGTGGCGGACTGGTGAATGAAGCGGATCTGCTGCATAGCTTGTCCTCCGGCCGCATCGCCGGGGCTGCCACTGATGTTTTGCAAAAAGAACCGCCTGTTAATGGCAATTTACTATTGGAATACCCGCAACCCAATCTGATTGTTACTCCGCATATCGCCTGGGCCAGCAAGGAATCCAGGCAACGCGTACTTGATCAGACTGCGAACAATATTCAGAATTTTCTCCAGAACCAACCATTCAGCCAAGTCAAGGACGCTTAAATCCGGTCCACTATGCAGACTCAATGGAATAACTGCCCCGCGATAGGGGGCACGTTCATTTCCTTGGTTGATTGATTGATTGCACTAACTGACTGGCTCAATACTCCAAATTAGCATTACGCACTGATCACGGCTGGCTATCGTACCTGCGACCTTATGACCAGGATGCTCCAGCGGTCATATCTATTGCTATTGCTATTGCTATTGCTGATCTGTTTCATAACAGGAGGCGCTATGGCACCATGCATGTTGTTGCCCCCAATTTCCGTTCACTCCTCAAACAATGCATCCTTTTTTACAAAAACACTGACATGACAAGCCTCTCGTTAATCGAAACAGAAGCCCAAGAGCTGATCAGGCGATTACCCGAGTCACAGCATCAAGCACTGCAAGCTGTGCTGATTGAACTTTGTGAAGCACATTGGCACACACTGCGTGGACCACAGCCGGCAACACGGCTGGCACGGATACTATGGTCAATCACTCCACCGCTGGCAGATTTGTTTATCGATCTGTATGCCACAGGAGGGAGTGCACGGTCGAATGATGTACTGCCTGGCTGCAATTTGGCAAGAAGTCTAGCGCTGCTCGTGCTGGTAGAAATCCGGCACGGCAATGAATTTGGCGTGCACATCGTCCATGAGCCGATGAAGGCATTCGAAACAATCTCGCCACCCATCTCATGGCTTTATCGCATTGCTGCATTGCTGCGTGGAACACTCGACGTACCCTACTTACATCACCACGACCGGCATGATTCGCTGTGGAAAGCACTGGCTGTAATTGCTTCACACACCAAGCGCCTCGATTTGCCCGCGATGCAGGAAGTTATTCGTTTACTTGCGGAATTTCCGGATCAATCTGCTGCAACCACCGATACTGCATTGGAAAAGCTACGCCATGATGTGGAGGATGCGGGCATTCACTTCCTGGAAATCGAAAATAGCCTTATTCACTTTGAGCAACATCATCATGCACACAAACCTGTACGCATCAGGCAACTGGGCGAGCTGTTGATGGAAATCAGACAGCAGTGGTTAAGGTGACAAAAAAAGAAGTAAAAATCAGAAAACCCTAATCTACATCTTCTTTACAAACTCTGCTTTCAGCTTCATTGCCTCAATACCATCAATCTTACAGTCTATGTCATGATTACCCTCGACTAGGCGAATGTTTTTGATTTAGCTCCGACATTACCTGATTGAAGGATGCACTCAGCGGTAAATTAAGCGCTCAGCAAATGATTTATCCGGGTATGGGCGTTGATCCGTTTAAACGGCATAATTGATCAGCTTTTTTTAGCATGGTTGGAATTCTATGCACGCCATGCATGGACATAATATGCAATTTTGCGGCAGAGAGTGTTTCACCGGCGCTTGTAATGTAGAGTGGTTTCTTGCTGGACCCTCTAAAGATCGCATATTCTTCACTAATTCCAACATACGACCTCTTTGCAACACCAATAACCTTCACCTTGCCATGCAATGCATCGTACAGATGCTTACCCAAGCCTGACTTTGAACAACCATCTAAATAAACGTAACCATCCACCACAATGTACTCTGGTTTCAAACTGTGCTCATTCAACAGCTTGAGAATGCAGGGAAGCTCTCGCTGATAAAACTGCCCAGGAAGGTAGTCATCGACATTATCAATCTTACTGACGTAAATATTGCTTGGACTGTCATCAGTCCAGCTTTTAAGGACAATCCCTGCAACCAAACCATTAGTTTTGTCGTATTGAACATCTATAGCTAATATCAAAGAATAGCCCAATCCTTCAAATTCCATGCAATTTTTACATCTAATCCTCCAGAAGCGATCTACCGGCAAGCTTCCATACTGCCCTGCCGCCTTGTGCTTGTTCCCATAAAAAAAACAGCCCAAGCGTACCTCTGGTTTGACCCACAAAATCTGTGCGAGAGATATTGACCGCGCCATCCTCGGAAGGAAGGAATGGCAATGACCAGCACACATCTGTTTGATGGTCACGCCCCCGGGTTGCCCGAAGCGGTTGATGCAAGTGGCCAGCTTGGCGCTAAGTGGTAAGGTGCTCCGAGTCGCCCTTTGTATGAAATATGCCTAGTGCTTGAGCGAATAAATCTTGATTCCACGTATCTCATTGCTATCTGAAAGCTCGTATCTGGAGGTGAGCCATCCGTAAGTTAGCGGGTGCATGCGGCTATATCGAAACTCTGGATTTCCGTCCAAGGCATGGTCTGATAGAAATATCCGTTCTGGTAAAGATGATTCCAGCCGCCTAATTTCTCTGATTTCAAAATCACTATTTCTTGGTATTAGAGGATAAATTTCCCAAATTGCCATCTGGGTACGAAAAATTGCGTGAATGCTCGGCATATTGGGCAAGGCCAGAAAACTGACTGAATTGTGCGTTAGCTCTTGTACCTTCTTGGCTATCAACTGCAATTTCTCGGACAGACTTCGTTTTATCCACAGTTGCTCACCAGCAATATCAGTTTTCACATAATCCTCTTTTAATACACTGTGCAGCAGGTACCCTTTGGGAACGGTAACCAACGATACCATGAGCAAGCTAACGGCCAGCACCAGAGGACGCAACTCTTTCATTAATCCACCTGCAGCCAATAGGCCGATCAAGGCTGGATATATCCCTAGCGTGAGGTGGACCAGGTCTGATCGGGAAAAGGCATAGTGCGCATAGGGAATGGCGGCAGCAATCGCCGCCACCAAAACCTTTCGCGCATCGCTGCTCAAATCAAACCGGCCAAATGCCAGCACCAGAATTCCAATCAGAGGGAAAACCAGTAAAAATACAAAACCAATTCCGATAGCCAGTTCTACTACAGACATCAAAATTCCAATTTCCCCCACTCTCACAGACCAAGGCCAGGGAACTGGCAGGGAAATATTGGTCGCTCCATACTTAAACATCAGGGTGATGCTGTCTATGAATGCTGCCGCAAAACCATCAATGGCAAGCATCATAATCAGCGTCGGCGAAAATCCAATCAAAACGCCCAAAATAAAATAACCATACAAGCCAGCCACAGCCTTCCGCGATGGCGCTTTTAACAAAATCACCGATAGAACAAAAATGGATGCCATCGCGCCATATAGACCGTGATTTCGACCTACAATGGCTGCAATGCCAAGACATATGCCAGCGAACAGCCACGCAGCAGGTTTGGTAGTTTTCAGCATGAGCACCAGCATTGCGACTATCGCAATGCTGGTAGCGTGATCGTATGCCTTGTAATACGGTTTCACCCAAATGGTAAGAATACAGGCCGTCAGCAGCGCGAATAGCCATCGTACAGCGCCTTCTCGCTGCAAGGCCAACAAGCAGATGAACACTCCCAGCAGGACCCCAAAAGCTTGATAGACGGCAGCACTCACACGCGCCGCGAAAATTCCGTCATCTCCCATGAGATACATGAAAGCCGCAGTCCAGTAATATCTACCGATGTCATAAGACATAAAATCGCGTAGCGGCACTTCTCCCTGCAGCACACGTTGCGCCCCATACCAGTAAAAACCTTCATCGGCCAAATCAAAATCGTATCGCCATGTGAGCCAGAACCATAGCCCTGAAATACCAAGCGCAACCACTGCCGCCAAGGAAAAGTTTGTGCGATACGAATTAACAGTCAATGTCACTGGTTTCATAATATTTTGGGATTTCAAATAGCGATTGAACTTGGTTCGTCAAATTCAAATCAGAGGCTGTGAATAAATTAGAATTTGGGAGAAATAAAATATTCTCGGGAAAAATGACTAGACAACTAAATTCTCGAGTCTTCAGAACGGCCCAGGTTCGATTATTATGCCCCAAGTATTGGTGAAGAGACCTTCTGGATTGATTGTGGCACTGTCTTGGTAGTTTATTCACAGCCTCTCAGTCCGGAAAGAATGCCTGGATCAGGTCAGTCCATTAATTCGAGAACGGTTGAATAGCCAAAATCCGAGCCAAGCTAGCTTGGCTGATCAGCTCAAATAATTAGTTCATATGATTAATTTTTTATCATAGCATTTTTTCTTATTGATCCAACACCATATGTTACTGATAGGGTGAGTGACATAAAAATCCGAGAAACTCATAACAAAAACATAACATCTTTATTAATAACAATTATAACATCTAACCAAATATGACTTGCTTTCTGCCCTGCAAAGGTCTCTCTATGTGGGGAATTTGAAAGGTGTTGGACGTATTTATCAGCAAACCTTCATCAACACTTACTCCAAGGTGACATATTGCAATGAATGATAGATCCTGGAAGATTATGTAAATTCTTAGTAAAAAAACAAGCGGATTAGCTGTGGGTATAATTCAGTAAAAATTACACTCTCCTTGGAAATTATAAAAAAGAGGACAGATCATTTTTATAAGTCTGGAAGCTTATTTTCCTCTATACATGCAGCATCAATACTTGACTAGTAGACCGTTCCAGCATAACGGTTACAGAAAACGCCGTTCGGCCTGAGCCTGTCGAGGGCCGATGTCAGTTGCTTAGCGGTTTGACAAGCTCACCGCGAACGGTAATGGTTTTACTGGAACGATCCACTAGGTATTCAATTTTTTGTAAATCTTATTGTTAGATTTATTTATTTTCTTATTCGCACTCGAGTATGTATTAGGATTTCCGTTAAAATATAACAAGTGATCAACTACCGAATATGAAGTTATAAATGAATCTTACTAACTTGCTAGCAGCCCAGCAACTTGTCGGAGTGAAATTTGAATATGCTATGCAACCAATGTGCGTGATCCTGAATCAAATCCTGGTGTAGTTTATAGGTACAACCGTAAGGGGTGACAAATATGACGAATAGTTCTGAGGGTACCAATACTACTCAACCCGAAATCAGTATCGTTTCCACGATGTACAAGTCACGCCCCTTTCTGGAGCAGTTTTTAGATGAGTGTCTCAAGGTTCTTTCCGACATGGGGTGCCTTCATTTCGAGATATTACTGGTAAATGATGGGTCTCCGGATGATTCTCTAACATATGCGCTGGAACGCCGGTTAGATATTCCTCAATTAGTAGTAGTCGATCTTTCGCGCAATTTTGGCCACCACCATGCTGCTCAGGCTGGATTGCAGCATGCCCGTGGAAAATTCATATTTCTCATCGATTGCGATCTGGAAATTTCCCCTCTTGTGTTATCGGATTTTCACCACAAACTTTGCGAGTCGCACTGTGATATGGTCTTTGGTTATCAAGAAGCGCGCAAAGGTAGCCGATTCGAGCAGATCAGCGGCGGACTGTTCTGGAAGGGATTCAACTTTCTCAGCGACGTCAAGATTCAGGAAAATATTGTTACAGAGCGAATCATGACGCGTCGCTTCGTCGAAGCACTGTTACAAATGGGTGACCGCAATCTGTTTCTTGCCGGTATGATGAGCTGGGCCGGATTCCACCAGATCGGCCTGCCCGTGGTCAAGAAACAACGTGAAGGGCGGAGTAGCTACACACTTGCGCGACGTATCAGTCTGATGGTCAATGCGGTAAGCTCGTTCTCGGCTCAGCCACTGGTCTGGCTGTTCAACCTAGGAATAACCATTACTTTGCTTAGTTTCTCCTTCGCTCTTTATCTAGTGCTGCGGAAGATATTCTTTGATGATACTCTAATGGGCTTCACTTCCATAATGACCATGATAACGCTTAGCCTTGGTATTCTGACCACAGCAATGGGAATCGTCGGTATTTACCTGGGAAAGATATTCAATCAAGTGCAAAACCGCCCAACCTACATAGTTAAAGATATTTATCGATAGCGAAGAAAATCATGCAAAAATTGGAAAAACTGGAAAAACTGGATAGCTACAAGCAGTCGTACACAACCGCTTTTCCTTATTTTGAGGAAAATCTTATTATACATATGGTTTATGGGAAGCATATCGGCCAATATATACAATCGCATGGTTTGCGTACAGCAATGAGCCTGGGTGTCGGTCATACCGTAGTGGCTCAGCCTATCCTTCAGCAACTGACAAACGGGACGCTGGAGCGATACGTGATTGTGGATGGGGCGCCCCAAATTATAGAGGACTTTCGCCATTCGCTTGAACCCGCGCCTGAAGGGTTGGAGTTGATCGAGGGATATTTTGAAACCTTTACAACATCAGGACGATTCGATGTTATTGAAGCGGGATTCATTTTGGAGCATGTAGATGACCCTGCTTTTGTGCTTAGCAGATTGCACCAGTTTCTAGCACCTGGTGGGCGTATCTTTATTGCCGTGCCCAATGCACGCTCGCTACATCGCTTGCTTGGAAATATGGCCGGCCTCCTGGACGACTTGTATGTTTTGAGCCCATCCGATCTAGCTCTTGGACACAAACGCTATTTCGACTTAGATACAATCTCAGCACTGGTACGTGAAGCGGGTTTTAAGATCGTCAACACCGAAGGCCTCATGCTAAAACCCTTTACTACCCATCAACTGAACACTCTGAATCTCCCTCCCTCTGTCTGGCAGGCGCTGGTTAATATCTCCGCTGACTACCCGGAGATTTCCAATGCTATTTATCTTGAAGTAACTGAATGAGTTTGCGCAATATTCTTGTTATCTCCGGCGGAGGGTTTCAGGGACTTGGCCTAATCAAGGCACTTCGTGCAGTGACTGGAACACGTATATTGGTAGGGGACTGCTATGCAGAAAATGTTGCGCGCTATTTTTCGGATGCTTTCTTCCTGCTACCACTGATAAAAGAGGAGCAGGCTTTCCTGAATTTTGTCCTTGATCTGTGCGAACGGGAAAGCGTGAATGCAATCTTTGCATCCACAGACTATGAATTGGAGTTACTGGCGCGTCACCGAGACACCTTCGCAGCACAGAACGTCACGGTCTATGTTTCAAATATACCACTGTTGGAATTAGCTAACGACAAGCTATTGTTTTATCGATGGCTGTTGAGGGAAGGCCTGCCCTGTTTGCCCTGTTATACTACGCATCAAGATACAAATGCGGCCTTTCCCTTAATTGGCAAGCCTCGGCATGGCTGGGGTAGTCGTGGTCTGCATATCCTGGCCGACCGCGAGACTACTTCGGCAATTTCGATCGAGGAAAACGAAGACCTCGTTTGGCAGCCGTGCCTGAAAGATTTTGACGAATATTCCATTGATTTTTCGATCAATGTCATGGGCAACATTTCCCCCCTTGCATTCAGGCGCCGGATACGCTCGCTAGGTGGTTTTGCGATTCTTTGCGAACCCTACGCGCCAGAAAATATCCAGAGCATTGCCCGGCTGACTATTGAACATCTTATTCCATTGGGCGCACGTGGACCCATGAATCTGCAGATTTTGCGAGCTTACGATGATACATGCTGGGTATCTGATCTTAATCCTCGGGCAGGTACTTCCATGCCTTTAAGCCTTGCTATTGGTCTCAATCCTTTAGCTTTCTTACTCACCGATGGCGCCGTTGATTCTAATTTTAGTAATCACTCGTCGGTACAGGGCTCTCGTGCAAGAACATTGCGCTACCTTGAAGAGCGCAGCATTCCCGATTTGCAGCTTAACGAGGTAAGGGGCATAGTGTTTGATTTGGATGACACTCTCTTGGATCAGAAAGCCTGGATGATTAGTAAACTGGAACTGACATGGCATGAGGAAAGAGCAGTCCTGCCCGAGCGGGCAGTGTTCCTTTCCATGGCTCTACAGATTATTGAGGAAGGCAATCGTGCCTATCTTTTCGATGCTCTATGTTTGCAATTGGGTTTGGATGACACTATCCGTTTACGGTTGATTGAAACTTATCGTAAAGCTAGACCCGAAGACATTCCTCTGTATAGTGATGTGCCATCTACTTTGTATCAACTCCGCAAGCTTGGATACCGCATCGCAATACTATCAGATAATCCGCCGGTTTCACAGCGGCAGAAACTGGATGTCTGCGGCTTGTTGCCACTGATTGATACACTAGTGTTAACCGCTGAACTGGGGACACAAAAACCCGATCCCCATGCTTTCATAGAATGCACCCGATTGCTCGAATTGCCGCCTGATCAGATTGTCATGGTAGGCGACAACCTATTCCGAGATATGCGGGGTTCATTTGACGCGGGTTACAGGCATTCCTTTCATGTACAGAGAGCTGGTGCGTTTTTCAATTTTAATCCAAACCTGGCGTTGCGTGTCAGCAGCGTAATGCTAACATGCACAACGATTACCAACTTAAATGAGCTTTTCTGGCATCTGACCGGAGTTGCAACACCATGACACAGCAATTACTCAGACCATCTAGAAAGGTAGCGATAATCCAATCTAACTACATTCCGTGGAAAGGTTACTTTGATATCATCCATGACGTTGATTTATTCATTTTTCTGGACGATGTTCAGTACACCCAGAGAGACTGGCGAAACCGTAACAAGATCAAAACGCCAAACGGCCTTGAATGGCTAACAGCCCCTACCAATGGCACCCGGCAACACCGGATTCACGAGGTCGAATTCCCCGACACCAAGTGGCAGTTGAAACACTGGCAGACACTGCGTCATAATTATGGCAAGGCGCGCTACTTTGAGCGCTATCGCACATTTCTGGAAGACGTTTATCTGGGACGAGAATGGAGATATCTCTCTGAATTGAATCAATACCTCATCGAACAAATTTCGCGTCAATTCCTGGGTATTTCCACAGTGTTTGCTGATTCCCGTCAATATCAAGCGGTTGAAGCAAAACAGGAACTTATTATCGATATAGCGACCAAGGCCGGTGCAACGCTTTACATCTCCGGGCCGTCGGCACGAGACTATATTGACGAGGTGAGATTCGCGCAAACAGGCATAGAATTGATATGGAAGGATTATAGCGGCTATCCTGTATACCCCCAGTTTTACCCACCTTTCGAACATAGCGTAACTATCCTCGACCTGCTATTCCATGTCGGACCCGAGGCAGCTTACTACATATGGGGATGGCGGAGTAATATTAGCTCGATACCTGGCAAATGATGAGTTATTTTTATATTTTCCTCACTATCATCCTAACCGTATACGGGCAAATTGTGCTGAAATGGCAAGTTAATGACGCGGGGGATTTTCCAGAAAGTTCTTCTGACAAGATAATTTTTTTGATACAACTTCTAGCCAATCTATGGGTTATTAGTGGTTTCTTTGCGGCCTTCCTTGCTTCGCTGGCGTGGATGGCTGCAATGACGAAGCTGGAATTAAGCCATGCTTATCCCTTCATGAGTCTTAATTTTGTATTTGTTATCATTTTGAGCAGCCTGTTATTTCACGAAACAATCACCCCGCTAAAACTTATCGGCCTAGGCTTAATTATCCTGGGTATCGTGGTTGGGAGCAAAGGTTGAAAATCTGCATTTCGTGCAAGGCAAAGTTTGCAAATACCGATTGGAAGTGTCCATACTGCTCCTTCAGCCCACAGCAGATAGGAGGGCACCTAAGTTTTTCTCCAGAATTAGCGCAATCCAGTGAAGGATTCCAACCTCATCACTTTGCAGAACTGGCGCATGCCGAATCGGGAAACTTCTGGTTTCGCTCACGTAACCGGCTCATAATCTGGGTGTTGGAGCGCTTCTTTCCAGAGGCGAAGAATTTCCTGGAGATCGGATGCGGCACCGGCTTTGTGCTGTCGGGCGTGGCCGATGCGAATCCGCAGTTGGAAGTCAGCGGAAGCGAGATCCATTCGGCAGGACTGAGCTATGCAACTGATCGTGTTAAACATGCCACATTGTTTCAAATGGATGCCCGTAATATTCCATTTGAAAACGAATTCGATGTAATAGGTGCGTTCGATGTGCTTGAACACATTGAAGAGGATAATAAAGTTTTGGCACAAATGTTTAATGCCCTATCACCTGGTGGAGGAATAATTCTGACAGTTCCTCAACACCGTTTTTTGTGGAGCCAGCAAGATGAGTACGCATGCCACGTGCGCCGGTACGAAGCACAAGAACTGCAAAGCAAAATTGAACAGGCAGGATTTCAAGTGGAGAGAGCCACATCATTTGTATCCTTGCTATTGCCATTGATGTTCATGTCGCGACTATCCAAGCGAAGACCTGTTGAGAACTATGACGCAACTCAGGAACTCAGAATAAATGGAATAGCTAATAAGGTACTCGAAACAATACTCAACTTTGAACGTTTCATAATCCAGGCGGGGATCTCTTTTCCTGCTGGCGGATCTCGATTAGTGATTGCTCGGAAACCACTAGGAGTGTATGAACATACCGTTTAATAAGCCCTTTATGACGGGGAAAGAACTGTGGTACATCAGCCAAGCTCACGCCAATGGACATCTTGCTGGGGATGGCGTTTTTACCAAAAAGTGCAGTACATGGCTTGAACAACACATCGGATGCAAAAAGGCATTACTGACGCATTCCTGCACAGCAGCCTTGGAAATAGCAGCGATTCTGATTAATGTCAAGCCTGGAGATGAAATCATCATGCCTTCCTACACCTTCGTCTCTACGGCAAATGCCTTCGTGCTTCGGGGGGGAGTGCCAGTATTTGTTGATATCCGGCCAGACACGCTCAATATCGATGAAGCCCTGATCGAAGCTGCGATCACACCTAAAACCAAAGCAATTGTGGTTGTACACTACGCAGGAGTAAGCTGCGAAATGGATACCATCATGGCGATTGCAGAAAAACATAATTTACTAGTTATCGAAGATGCTGCTCAGGGCATCATGTCAACCTACAAAGGTCGACCGCTCGGGAGTATCGGACATCTCGCAGCCTTGAGCTTCCATGAAACCAAAAATATTATTTCTGGAGAAGGCGGGGCTCTGTTGGTAAATGATTCCACTTTTGTGGAACAGGCAGAAATAATTAGAGAAAAAGGTACCAACCGGAGTCGTTTTTTTCGTGGCCAAGTAGATAAATATACTTGGGTGGATTTGGGTTCCTCCTACCTTCCCAGCGAGCTGATCGCTGCTTTCCTATGGGCTCAAATGGAGGATGCTGATATCATTACAAAACGTCGTTTGAGTATTTGGGATACATATCATCAAAATTTCGAGCTCTTGGAGCAGCAAGGTAGAATTCGCCGACCGATCATCCCAGTTGATTGTATTCACAATGCACATATGTATTATTTGTTATTGCCGAATCTGGACAGACGCACTGCTTTTATCACTGCTCTCAAGAAAATTTTGATTTGGGCGGTTTTCCACTATATACCCCTTCACAGTTCTCCCATGGGAGAAAAATATGGCCGGAAATCTGGAGAATTACATGAAACACAACTGCTCAGTGACAAACTGGTAAGACTTCCCTTATGGCTCGGGTTGGAAGAATACCAAAATGAAGTCATCCAGCATATTATTGCCGAATTGTAATTTGTTGATAGAATTGTTGATAGAACCAATGAAATGAAGTTATGGTATTTGGCTGTTTAAATCATTTCCTGAACTATCTTTTGGGTATATGAGTGACTGATCTTGCCCGATTTTGTGGGCGCTCCACTAAGCGACCTTTTTAGCTTCAAAAGCTTCCGGCTGCCTTGAATCGATTTACGATCTTGTTTGAGGAGCGAATGCCTAACCATTAACTTAAACTCCGTTTACACAAAATTCAGAATACCTCCATACACTGCCGATGAAAGCATTACAATCGGGTAATCTGGTAACGACCAATCAAATACTTCTCAACCTCAATCACCAGAAAAAGCAGTACCCCAAATGACACTATTTTAGTCCATGCAACCGTATCAATCGCCACCGTACCAAACAATTGCTGCATCAAGGGGTTGTAAGTAAACAAAAGCTGAATCACTATCAGTACACTAATGGCAAGCAGTACATAAGGACTTCCCAGTAATCCTTTATAGGATAATGCAGGAGACAACAGGTAACGGCAATTGAGTAAATACCAGATCTCCCCCATCACCAGCGCATTGACTGCGATCGTTCGGCAGGCCTGAATACTGCCGCCCTGGGCTTGTTCCCATAAAAATAACCCCAGCGCACCGCTGGTAAGCAGCAGGGACACAAACACAATGCGCCACAGCATAAACCGTGACAGGATAGGCTCATCTGGGTCGCGGGGCGGCCGCTGCATGATGCCTGGTTCTGCCTTCTCAAAGGCAAGTGACAATGAAAGCGTAATCGCAGTAACCATATTGACCCACAAAATCTGCACGGGAGAAATTGGCAGCGTTATCCCCAGGAGAATGGCGATGACCAGCATGCCTGCTTCCCCACCGCTGGTTGGCATGATATAAATAATCGTTTTTCTGATGTTATCGTAAACCGTGCGACCTTCCTCCACCGCATGCGTAATCGAGGCAAAATTATCATCAGCAATGACCATTCCAGATGCTTCCTTAGCCACTTCGGTACCTTTATTACCCATCGCCACACCGATATCCGCTCGTTTCAGGGCAGGTGCATCATTCACGCCATCACCGGTCATGGCAACGATCTCACCATTGGCCTGTAGTGCCTTCACCAATCTCAACTTGTGTTCTGGGCTGGCACGTGCGAAGACATCCGTCTTCGTAACTTCCTCTCGCAATTGGACATCATCCATTCGATCTAGGTCAATCCCACTCAGTGCCGCCCGACCATCCTCAATCCCGATTTGCCTACCAATCGCACGCGCTGTTGCAATATGATCACCCGTAATCATCTTGACGCGTATCCCGGCTGATCGACATCGCAGCACAGCCTCAATCGCTTCCTCCCTCGGCGGATCGATGATTCCGACTAAGCCAAGCAATGTGAAATCAGTACGAACATGACTGAAACTCAGGGTCATCTGACCACTTTCAGCAGTCTTGACCGCAATGGCAAGTATCCGTTGTCCCAATGCAGCCGCTTCCTGCATTTTTGTCAACCAATAGCTGCTATCCAGCGGACGGTCCACAGCTGCACTCCACTCCCTTGTGCACATAGCCAAAACTTCTTCAGGTGCCCCTTTGAGATAAATATAGCCATGCCCTGCATGATCATGATGCAGGGTAGCCATAAAACGATGTTCAGATTCAAAAGGAATGGCATCGGTACGTGGCAGTGATTCATGTTCGAATAATGGATCCAACCCCGCTTTCAAAGCGAGCGTAATCAATGCACCTTCCGTTGGATCCCCCTCAACTATCCAGTTGCCCTCATACTCACGTAATTGAGCATCATTACACAGCACTCCAGCTCGAACGAGATCGAGTATCTCCGCATGCTCATTCATGAGAATCTCACGACCTTGCAAACCGAATCCCCCAATAGGCGCGTAACCTGCCCCACTGACTTCCAATTGGTGATCAGCTGTGATAATGCACTGCACAGTCATCTCGTTACGTGTCAACGTTCCTGTCTTATCGGTACAAATAACCGTTACCGCACCCAAAGTTTCCACTGCTGGCAGGCGGCGAATAATAGCATGCCGCCTGGCCATCTTTTGCACCCCTAGCGCGAGTGTGATAGTCATAATGGCAGGTAATCCTTCCGGAATAGCTGCGACAGCCATACTGACCGCGGACAGAAATATCTCACTCAGGCCATAATTACCCTGAAGCAAACCATAGATCAGCATGCAGACCGCCACAACCATGATCACACCAGTCAACCAGTGTCCAAATGTCGTCAACTGTCTAAGTAACGGCGTTTCTATGGTATCGACGCGCTCGAGCAACGTGCTGATTCGTCCTATTTCGGTCTGATCACTCGTCGCCACCACAATACCTGTTCCTTGACCATAGACAACCAGCGTACTCGAATAAGCCATACAAAGGCGATCCCCAATAGTGACTTGCGCCGGCACTGTTTCAATTATTTTTTCTACCGCCTCGGATTCTCCGGTCAGGGCAGCTTCTTCAATACGCAAATTTTTGACACTGAGTAAACGCAGATCGGCAGGTACCTTATGTCCAGATTGCAGCCACACAACATCACCAGGAACCAATTGTTCCGCAGGAATCTGCTGGCGTTTACTATCACGCAAAACAATGGCATCCAGCGAGAGCATCCGGCGGATGGCATTCAATGCTTTTTCTGCCTTACCTTCTTGGATGAAGCCGATCAATGCATTGATGACTACCACGCCCACGATTACAGCCGTATCGACCCAATGGTCAAGCCATGCAGTAATCATCGCAGAAACTAGCAACACATAAATCAACACATTATGAAATTGCAGCAAAAACCGTATCCATGCGCTGCGCTGCCGAGGAGGCTTCAGCCGGTTAGATCCATACTGTCTGAGCCGCTGCTCCGCTTCTACCTGAGAAAGACCACTACGGTTGGTTTGAAGGATTGCCATCACTTCATCTGCTGATTGGCTATGCCATGCGGTGTCTGAATTAGAATTGGAAGTCGCCAAATGTTTCACCTTTTACAGTTAAATTGCTCTTCAGTTTGTGCTACCTTAAACAATTATTCACTCTAAAACCATTATACGAAGTCATAATGAATTCGACACATTACATCATTGCATGGTTGCTTATCTTGCTCACAAGCATTACCCATGCCGCCAATCAAACGCCATTTGGTAATCAGATAAAAGCTGTCACCAATTACAATCGCGCCACGACACAAGTCGCCACTGCTGGCATATTGAGTGAGGGAGGTGTGCAGGAGCTCGCTGGACAGGGTTTCAGAACGATTATTGATTTACGTACCGAAGCTGAAGGCATACTTGCAGAAAAACTGGCTGCCGAAGCAGCTGGTATGCGTTATATCAATATCCCCATAACCAGCGCCGGTATTAACGATGAGCAGTTGGTTACTTTTACCGGTGCGATTGAGCAAGCTGCCACGCCAGTGTTGCTTCACTGCGCATCAGGTAATCGTGCCGGCGCGATGTGGACGGCTTATCGCCTTAGCAAAGGGGTTGCGCCAGATATTGCTTTTGAGGAAGGCCGTACCGCCGGCATGCAAATCAGTATGGAAGAAAAAATCAAAACCATGTGTCGTATGAAAAACCTGTGCTAAAGATCAGATTAATTAATCTTGACGGGGTTTTCAATCCCAACCGAATTACTTGGATGCTCCTGGCTCATGCATCTGCCAGTGACGATCACTTAAGCGACTTCAATCTTGTGGAATATATTCCGTACCATACGTGACACATAAAAGAATTCACTTTTGTCCCATGGTGTAAAGCGCGGCAGTTGAAAGCAATCATCACTATCTCTTGCAGCACCCCATGCTGTAGAAACAGCCGCATCGAATCCCAACTGTCTGACCATGTTGACATGATCTACCTGATAATCTTTACCTGGCTTACCATTCGGGTAGGCAAAGAGTCGAACAGGGGCGCGTATAATTCCTTCGAGTATTTCTTTACCCTCAGCAATTTCAGTACGCGCGGCAGCATTTCCAATGCTGGTCAGAATGGGGTGATTGATAGTATGTCCTCCTATTTCCATTCCAGCATGATGTAATTGTCTAACCTGATCTGAAGTCATCATAAGATTGTCAGGCAAATCTGCAGAAATCAAAGCCCTTACTTTCTCTACCTGGGATTGCCTTGCTTCTTGCGGCAAATACTTGAGTGCTCCAATCAGGAAAGAAAGAGCCCGTCTACGCTCATCAAGTGAGGTCATTGCATGAGTACCCAGGTCAATTTCATTAAGATCAAGCACTTCCCCCTGCACCTGACGTATTGACTCAATCACTGTGTCATTCCACATTCTTCCACCATCAAGAAAGCCAGAAGCCACAAAAAATGTTGCCGTAATCCCATATTTCAGAAGAATCGGCAAAGCGATTTCAGCATTATCTGCATAACCATCGTCAAAAGTAATGCTGACAGCGCGACTTGGCAGCGTGCCGCTACGCAGCCTTTTCACGGCCTCAGATAAGGGAAGAATATTGAAGTTTTTGGTCAAATACTTTAGCTCTGTCTCAAAGCTTTCCACATCACTTCCACCCAGCAAAGGATCCGGCTTAGGCAAGACACGGTGGTAAATAACGATGGATAATCTTGCGTTCTTACCGGCAGGGGAAAACAAGAGAGGCAGCATCTTCATAGGATTAGCATTAAAGTTTTTGTAAAGGCCGTTCGCCATACACTATAAATGAATGACTAAACAAAAGGCCTAACCCTGGTAGATAGTAAAAAATCCATCTGGCTAATGAAGTTTCCAACAACCATTGGAAGCGAACCCAACGCGAAGGCAGTATCGGCAACCAATATAATTGAATGTTAACCAAACCATTAGCTTTCATAATAGCTTTGATGCGACGCCATGATTCATAACGCAAATGCATAGGACGATTACTAAGCCTGCGGTAACATCGCTCCCAAAGATGAGGTATACAGGCACCATTCAATGCATCGATCCATATCTGCCCTCCGGGCATTACTGCATTCACAAGCTCATTAGTGACTGCCGATGAATTCTCAAGCGCCTGCGTCACACCGAAACAAATAGCGCCATTAAAAGATTCTGGCTTTATGGGAAGCCTAGAAGCGTCGGCTGCACACCAGTTTATTGAGGAATTTCCTCTCACTTTAGCTTTTTGTAGAGTTGGAAAAGAATAATCCAGGCCGATCACGCGCATACCTCGTTCAGCAATAAACCTTGAGTAGGTGCCCGCACCACATCCCAGATCTAGCCACAAGCCAGGATCATGATGATTCTTATCCCAGAAATGGATGAAATAGCGTAATCGCGCTTCCAGTCCAGTAGATGACCAACCTGCTATCCCTGCATCATCATCTGAACAAACCGCAAATTTCTCAAAATTTCTGCGCCAATTTTCCTCAAATCGATGTCTGGTGTTTAGTTTAGGTATTTTGTACTTTTCTTGCCTCATTAACCATTCGTCTTCTAGGATTGATAGCTGCTTGATAAGCGATTCCAGATATCCGGCTTTGTTGATGATTTGTAGCAAACTGTTGCTGCACAATCCGCGATGTCAGGATAAGTATAACCAAAAAATGATAAGGAAGATCGAAGTACGACAAACCTAGAAATGCTCCGCCTACAGCATAACCTACCAGACCTACCTGAATCATTGAAGCAAGATCATATGCCCATCTGTGATCGGCAGCAGATTGCTTAGTTAATCCCATTATTTTGTTGGCAGTTCTCCAGGCAATCAATCCCAAAATCAGAAAAATGGCCAGACCAACAAAGCCTTGCTCACCCAGCATTTCAAAATAAATACTATGTACATCAGGATAGTGTAAACTCACACTGGTATTTACTAAACCAGGTGCATAATATTCATAATTCGCTTCGTTAAAACTTTCGAACCCTCCCCCAGTTAATGGCCGTGCACTGGCCAGTTTATAGGCAAACGTCCAGGCCGTAATTCTCCCCATTGCGGAGCCATCCTCTTCATAGTTCTTAATTGTCTCCATGCGTTCATGCCATTGCTGGGGCATGAACATGAAAACAAAGGGAATCATGAAAAGTATTGCCATCAGTGGAACAAGCTTCTTCCGGCTTTTCAACCAAAGAAAAAAAGCAATAGCCGCAATAGCCAAAAGCGCACCGCGCGATTGTGTACCCAAAATAGCTATTGATATAAGCAGCATAGCGACAATTAATCCAAAACGAATCCATTTATTGGCGGTATGAAGGAACAAGTACCAAACCAAAGGGACAATCATGACTAATGCCAAACCAATCTCAGTATTGCCTGAGATGAAGCTCGTTGCCGGACCCAGTACGTGATGAGCGCCTCCGGTAGCAAGTGTAAAAATTCCCCCCTTTACGCCATAGAAACCGATTGAAATCACGATAATCCATATCAAACTTTCGATCTTTTTTCTATCGCCCATCACCCACAAAGTAACAAAAACGAAAAATTGAATTTTTATTACCTTATTCCACTGAACCCATGATTCCTCAGGTTGTAGAGAAAAAATCGTGGTGATGAGAAACCAAATATTTAGCAATAAAAGCCAGCCAATAGCAGGTGTCCAGAAAAAATCCAGTTTCTTTCTGGAAACAAGCAAGGACACTATGACCGTTCCTGCGATAATCAGGGCAAAAGGAAAATTATAGGCAAATCCCCATCCCAGCCGATGGGGATTCATGTAGCCAATCCATGACCAAAGAAGCACACCGATATGAGGATTAGAAAGCACAAATGGTAGCGCACCAAAGACTATGCCAGCGACCAACAAATCTCTCATGTGGAATGATCTCCTAATTCTTAATAAGAAATCGAATTGATATGTTAGTACTCATTAACTACATTGATGCTGCAATAACAAGGCATCAATAAAATACTTGGTGGCCCAGTTTGGATAGCCTGCTCGCATGTATCCGCCAAAAATGGGAAATGAACCGGCAATTGCACCATTGAATGCTGAATTGGGTGAATTAATCACTTGTAGCGCTTTTAGAGCATTTACGAGCAAATCTGCAGCTTGCTTATAGTGCATCAGGCCAGTCACCTCATAAAGACGGAAGCAGACAACTGCTATCTGAGCATTGCCTGTCAAGCAAGATGATCGCACTGCAGGCACCCAATCAGCATAAAAGCGGCCTGGCAGCAGGCCACAACGATCAATACATACTATCAACGGATCAACCCCGGCTTTTGCAGCAGCAATGAAATCTGAGCGTTGGGCAAGTATCCCTACCTCAAGTATGCCCTGCAAGGTATAGCCTATTGTATGGGTAAGTGGCGCTGTAGATATCGTCAGGCAATTATGTGCAAACCAACCATTTGAATGTTGTTGACTTACTGCCGCTTCAATTACCTTTACTGCAGCCTGCTGATAGCGCTGCTTCCCTGAGAGGGCTCCAAAACGATACATTGCCCAAGCACACAAGCAAGTATAGGTTTTAATTTCATCAGTACTTACATAATGGCCATTAGTTCGAAAGTAACCTGCTTCGTTAATATCGGCCATCAAAAAATCAGCCGCTCGACCGGCAGCTTCCAGAAAAATTTTATTACCTGTTGCACTATACGCAGAACACCACCCGTCTAGCACCATACCGGTATTAAATGCTGCCGGAGTTTGTTGCTCCGGTGGACAAACCGGCCCACCCTGCACTGCTCCCGATGGCATTTGAATCGCGACTTCCCAATACGCCATTCTAAGCGCAGCGTCTCGAACACGGGCATCCTCAAAACGCTCGGCATAGGACAGTAGCGTGGTAATAATATAACCTGTTGTTTCAGGATAAGACGGCATCCACTTTTCTGGTTCGCTACGGCAAGGAAAATAGCCAAGCGACACGCCATCATCAGGTGTCTCCCGCTGCGCTCGCAGCAGCCAATCAACTGCCGACTGAATTCGAAGAGAGGATTTATCACTGTCAGAACGAATCGAGGAGGTAATATAACGCCATAGATCTTGTAAAACATGTTGCATAAATTCTCGATTGCTGCGCTCAAATAATCGCAGCACCTCACTTGCCAGGCTCCTGATCTCCCAGTATTTTTGACGTGGACCTGCTTTGCTATCACGCAAAAAACGTATGGCTGTAGTAAACTTCAATTTCTCACCTTCTTTCCATTATGTAGAACTCAAGCCTGAATAATCCTAACCTAAAGAAACCCGATAAAACACTAAGCATAGATATCTATTTCACTTCATCATTTGATCGAATTCAATCAACTGGAATATATACTTTTGGGCCTCATGGGCGCAAACAAATAGAAAATTGATGCTTCTTTAATTGCACTCTATCGTATCGTAATAGTAAGCGCGCGCTTCAAGCTCCAATTTTCTGGTGCAATGAGAGCACTGTTTCATTTAGTAACAGCCTACCATAAACAAACTTAAAATCTTTATCTAAAAAATAAACAAGATTAGGTTTTTTTTCTCTTTGGTTTTGAAAAAGATTGATTGATACTTCTTGATTTTCCGTAAAATATTATTTGGTGACACTCTCGAATTCATCTTTTATAAATAAAATGACTGAAATATTTGCAACGGCAATCGATACAACATCACCTCAGATTCAAGAAGTGGTCACGCTTAATTCACATAATCCATTCTATACAAGCGAATATATTGCCTATCGGCGCCTCCAGGGATTTACACCCTGGTTACTAAGCAATAATCTTACCCAATCAAAAACTTACTGCCTTGCATTTATGAAAACCGGGCGGTTGAGACGCTCAGTAGAAATTCCCTCTGTGCCCGATATTCCGGCTGATGAACCATTCTGGCAGAATCTAATAAATTTTTGTCACAATAATGGGGTTACTGCTTTATCAGTAAACAGCTTTTGCTCTCCGGGTGGAATAATTCCAAATCTAGTGCATGAAATAGAACGTAAAACCAGATGGGAGTTTGCATTAAACCTAAAGCATCCAGACATACTGAAAAAAATGTCTAAAGGGCACGCTTACAGGATAAAACGCGCAAAAAAAACAGGCGTAGAAATGCAACGCAGAAAAGATCAAGAAGCGATTGCAACACATGCCCGTTTAATTAGCGCTTCTATGCAGCGACGCAAAGAACGTGGGGAGAATGTCCATACCTCGGTCTCAATAGAAAATTTTTCTAAGCTCATTGATTCTGGTGCTGCTGAAATTTTTTGCGCAGTCGCCGCCGATCAAATACTTTCCTCGAACATCATATTGTTAGCTGAAAAAACCGGCTACAGTCATACCCAGGGAACCAGTCTGGAAGGAATGGAATGTGGCGCAGCTCACTTTCTCATTCATGAAATTGCTTCTACGCTTCGTGATGAAGGTAAGGAATCATTCAATCTAGGAGGAACTGATGATCCCAATCCTGAATCCGGATTAGTCAAGTTTAAAACGGGTTTTGGTGCCGCAACAGAGCAGATAGAACTTCAAGCAGCTAGATTTATACCAAATGGCGTTATCTCTGGCTTTCTCCAACGCATGTTATCCTCCATGAGGAAATAAAACTTGCATTCACTCAAATCCTTACTTCGGGAATTGCATGCTGCCTTGCCAGCCAATTTTCGCTATCCGATAGATGTTGCAACAATAAGCATTCAGGATACCCTGCAAAATTGGTCCATACCCGCTTACCGCATACACGCGCCTATCCCATCTAACGAAGGAGAAGGTACTATCATTTATTATGGAAATAAACCTCAGTATGCATCTTGGACACACAAACTATTGGGTCATGTGATTGAACCCCTTCCAGTAGGTAAATTTTCACTTCTCCAGATACTGAGAGGGAGAAATAAAACATTAGCTGCTGATATATCACTATGCCCTCTGAATCCCCTGACTCTACCATTATATGCCTCCCGCGGATGGCATATTATTCCCTTATTTGTAAATTGCCGTATTAACTTGAATAAACCAATTACGGAAATCATTACCAGCAAAGGAGCAAAGGATGATTTGCGTATAGCACGCCGTATAGGATATCAATTTACACTATTGAGAAACGACAAAGCGATTCACGAATTTTTTCATCAAATGCTTATTCCAACTGTCAAAACACGGCATGAAGATCGGGCATTCTTATCGAAATGGGAAAATATCGAACATACATACCAGAATGGTTTTCTTATAGGTGCATATCTGGGAGATCATTGGATTGGTGCTATTTTACTTGCACTGGAAAGTGCGGATACTGTTCGCATAGCTAATATTGGCTGGCGAAATGGTGATATTACTTGGCTAAAAAAAGGTGTTGTAACAGCTTTGTACAATCAATCTTTCATTTGGGCGCAAGAAAATAATTTTAAATATGTCAATCTAGGCTCAAGTAATCCATTTGTAAACGATGGCCCGCTTAATTTCAAACTTAAATTAGGCGCCAACCTAGTCACGCCGGATTCTGAGATTGAACACGGTCAGACCCACATGATGAATTATTTCGTGGGTATAAAAATCAACTTAGCATCACCGATAGCTCAATCTATGCTGGCATCCACGCCACTACTTGAGTATAGAGAAAACAAATTAAGGGCCATTGGCTGGAATGCTGAAATTCCACCCCTATTTCGCCGACAAATTGACTTAGGTATTGAGTGGATTAATCTTGCTGATGCCCCGACCACAGATTAAGTATCCATTAAAGAACCAGTAAAATTTAATGAAGATTTCCATTTCTGTTCAAATTATCTAGCGTAAACTGCTTCGTTATGATTCTTGATACCAAGCATACCCCTATTTCCACTAGGTAATCCTATGTTGATAATACAGGCGCTCCCCAAAAAGATAATTACCCTTACCAAATCCGCTTTAGGGTATCTTATGCGGGCAAAACAAAACTTTTCTGGCTTTATTATTGACTTTAACAGATTAGAGCTATTCGGTTGCAACTATAGTGAGATGATACCTTTTAATCCCCGATCCGATCTGATTGTTAAAAAGCTAACCGGTAAAGATTTAATAGCGCTCACACTTGATACTGGGAGATTCTCGGAGCAGGCAAAGCTATATTATGTAACGCGTGGAATTGAAACTGCCTATGGCGCTTACAAGGATGGAGAATTGGTCCATATCAGCTGGGTATATACCGCCAGCGAATATTCAAAAGAGCCTTTTCAACGATTGGTTCTCAAAGATCATGAAGTAGAAATTGTTAATTGCTTTACACTAGAAAAATGCAGAGGTCTTGGAGTGTATCCTTATATGATCCAATTTTTATCACATTTACTCTTTCAAAGCGGGATAGAGCGTATTTACATGATGGCGGACCATAAAAACCTTGCATCGCAACGTGGAATAATCAAGGCCGGATTAAAACATCTGGGTCAGGTCATCTACATCCGCATTCCGGCAACGTCAAGTAAGAGCATTTATTATCGGCGGTATCAAAACAAAAACATCTAGCTTATTTTATAAGATCAAAAAAGTGAAAATGAAATCAGGTGCAATCCAATCTATAAATTGCAAAATAGATGTAGATCTTTTCTGAGAAATAACCACGGAGTAACAATATGATCCCCTGGCGTATCAAAGCCTTTTTCTCTGAACATTTCCCGCTTGGTTACCACTTGTTGGCAAACATGCATGCTGAGCATAAATCAGAAGAATACTGGGATTATGCTTTTGATGTGAGCTGGCAAGCTGGAAGTCGTGACTGGCCAACCAAGAACAGGTTAATAAAAGCGCTGACATCACCAGCAGATCGCATACTGGATGTTGGTTGCGGTACTGGTACACTACTTCGATATCTAAAAGAGCACGACTATAAAAATCTTGAGGGTCTCGAGATTTCAAAGCGTGCTGTCGAAGTTCTCGGAAAACATGGGATTACGATGCATCATGCCAAACTACCTAATCTCCCGCCACTTGATCAACAATACGATGTTGTAATTGCATCTCAGGTACTTGAACATATCATTAGGCGGCAAAAATTCCTGCGTGGATTACAGCAAATTCTTAAGCCTTCGGGCTCATTAATCATTTTTGTTCCTGACAATTGTCTGGGGCCAATAGACGAGCCCAGCCATGTTATTAAATTTACCAGGAAGAGTCTGATGAGGGAGCTTTCATCTTGTTTCCAATCGGTATTTGTTGAAAGCATGAAAGATGAAAATTTCGATATGCCTGTTTTATTTGCATACGCTCGAAATAAAATTGGAGAATATTCTCATGAGAAACTTACCGATATAATTTCTCTAGCTACTCTTGACAGTCCTCCTCGCCTAAAGGCGGGAGATTCCTACTGAGGCAAGACGCAAGCCTTACGTACTTCGGTGGATTCCTGGCTCTTGGAAGAATCTGACCGCACCGCTTCTCCACAGGCTAATACGCGGTCGCTCCGACTACATCTCCATGGTTTGTATCGTCACATTCGACACCTTCAAACTCCTCTTGTATCTGGTGATTCTCCCTGGCTGGGTAACCGCAGCATAGACACGTCCGATGCATTTTGATAAGGAATATCACACACACTATTTCTGCCAAACCAGGTTCATCACTTCTTGATAGCCCTGCCTGTTAAAAAATAAGGTAAGACCGCCATATGCCATCACACCCGTAGCAATCATGATTAACAGTTTTGCCCATTGATTGATATCTTCCCCAAGTAACAAACCCATCATCCAGACGGCCAGATACATTCCTGTTGCTGAACTTACTGCTGGCGTAATGGCATGAAAAAGATCGCGTAATTGTAATTCCATAGCACACAGCATGCGATGAATATTAATGGAAAGTACTACTGGGTATACTGTAACCCAAGCCAGCGCCACCCCAACTATCCCCCATTGACTCCCAATCAAGAAAGCAATTGGCATAACAATCGAAGCCAAAAATGCATTCTTCACACCAATGTCAGGCCGACTCAGTGCATTGATAGCAGAAGGCAGGAAATTTGCAATCATGCGGAATGGCATCATCAATGTCAGCAGCTGTAACGGCAAGACCGCACTTTGCCATTTTTGCCCTAGAAACAGGAGAACTATTTCATTGGCTATACTGGAAATTCCCCATAGCACTGGAAAAGCGATCAGGCTTAATACCCGTATAGCCTTGAGTACAAAGCTGCGAAATAGCTCGCGATCATTTTGAATCTTACTAAATACCGGAAATGCAACCTCGCTTACAATAACTGAAACCCGCTGCACCGGCAGTGAGGCCAAGTGCATCGCGACCGAATAAAAGCCAAGCATCTCCTTGCCAAGCAATTTACCGACAATGATCACATCGATCTGGGTTAAGAAGAACCAGAGCAAGCGCGATAGCGTAATATTTCCTCCAAAGGATAAAAAATTTCGCATACCTCGCAAGGAGAATTTGGGGAGCAAATGAAATGGCGCCAACGCATTAAGCACGACCGCCTTCCAAATAGCCCCAAAAAGATTACCGAAAACGAGTGCCCATACTCCATAACCGGCAAAAGCCATGGCAAGCGTTAATACGCTACCAGCAATCGAGGCTGTCAGTTGAATCAGCGAAAGATTTTTGAATTTAAGCTCACGATAAAGCAATACTTCCGGAATGGTAGCCGCAGTAGTGATCAGAAACTGCAACGATAAAACGTGCAGGATCGGAATCAAACGCTCATCGCCAAAAAAACCGGCAATGGCAGGCGCAAGCAAGTTCAATATCGCCAGGAGAATCAGGTTAACCAAAATAATAATGGCAAAAACCTGCCGTAATGAAGCTTCATCTAGCTCCTGTTTCTGAACAAGTGCTGGCGCAAGTCCCGCTTCAGCCAATAAGAGCATGAAAGCAACAAATACTGTCGCCATTGCTAGCAAGCCATAATCCTCAGGTGTCAGTAAACGTATTACGATAAGAGTGATACCCCAGGTAATGATTTGCGCAGCCAGTTTTCCACCTGCTGTCCACTTGAGACCTGTTAATGCTTGTTCCCGTATTGTCATGAAAGTGTTGATTACCGCTTAGAGTTTTATGTATTTATATTTATATATGCTTGACGTAGGAAGTGTGAACCGAGTCTTAGCTTTTTTCACTTATTCAGTCTCTTTATAGTGCTAAATCCAGATTCTCAGAATCTGAGCTGCTGGAAACAGCGTATCCCGATACTCGTCATTATGACGAAGCCTGCCTGGACCAGGCACCATCGCAAGAATAATTCGATTTCTGATAACAGATGCTGACGGTCAGGTCCGAGCAGAAATTGCGTACCCGAGAATATATGTCCATATTTTTCCACTTCAGACTCCAGTCCCTGAGACAACAGCCACCATCCAATCGGCAGCATCGCAATAGAGAACAACACGACAAACGCTAGCTGTTTAATATGGCTAAGGGCATTCGCCAGAATGACCGCATTGAAACAAACGATTGCCAGCAGACCATAGAGATACCCACCACCGCCCCAGCCCATTGGCCCGTCACGAGCAATCAATTCGTTCAGGTTATCAGTGGATGACCAGTCAAAGACAATTGCTTTTGCCAGCCACAACCAGGGCAAAGCGCCGATGATAATCGGAAAAATATGGCGAATAGCCAGTCTATTATGTTCATAAAAGTTAAAGAAGCTTACGATCCATGTCAGAAAAACGATCAATGGCGTATATAGGGCAGCATAACGCACTGGCCGCTCCAGTATCATGACCATATTCGGTCCAATCCATTCAAAGATGTGTCGCCAGCTCTCGCCCCAGATATCACGGTTGATAACATACCAGTATAAATTGTTAGAACCAGCAATATCGGCAATACTCTCTTGAGTTACACTCATAGAAAGTAATACAAGACTAATAAGACTCGCAGCAAATATCCATGCAGGAAACACTAAATAAGGTACTCTGCTGGATACAATTTTATTACTTACCCATACTGCCCCAGCACCAACCCAGAGCAAGGCCAACACAAAAATAAATATGATCAAAAAATGACCATCACCTAAAAATAATTCTCTAAGGTTATAAGGAATGCTAGGCAAACGGAGCATCAACCAAAGTAATCCCGTCATCCCTATCATTAGTAATAGTGGAATAACCCAGCTTGCTCGAAGGGTACTGATATCCCTGGTCGCTAATGGCGCCGCCTCAATAGATGGTTTATGCTTTTCCGAGGCAGATTGTGATTGGGTGTGCTGCAAGTAGCTTTGAGTTTCTGATAATGCCCATGCAACCAGGAGAACGAGCAATGGCTCGGTAATATCAGCTGTGCGGCCCAAGAGGATCATTTGCGTCAATTCGAGTAGAATCGACCAGGCAATCACCCCTGTTGCTATCCCTCTCAAATTACCCCCCATTCCCTGCGCAAGCCATAGTAAAGCAGTATAAATAAAGAGCGATTGAGCCAAGCCAGTTACATTGGTTTGCATTGACCCCTCCAGCATGGTGGCAAAGGGAATCAGGTTGATAGCTCCATCTGATGCGACTATAAAAGGTGTTATCCTCTCGATCGTCCAAGCCAAGAGCAGTGACCAGAAGCTTACATCAAATAATTTCTCCGCATTCTGTCGCAGTAAAAATACACAAGTTAAATAACCTGCCAATAACCCCAATATAACCGTTGTATCTAATACCAGATTAACTATGGCGACTTTGCCGGCAAGAACAACCAACATCAGGCTTGTTAGCCAAATTAATGGCTTTTTACTCAACACGTAAACAACAGCGCCGGCAGCCACAACACCTGCAGCATGTAATATTAGGCCAGAAAGGGAAAAATCGAACTGCAATAAAAGCGGCTTTATGGCATCTTTGAATTTTTGCAAATCCAATGTAGGAACTAACGGCAATAACTCGGTCAGCAGCCACAAAACCAGTATTGCAGAAGGAACAATTAGTTTGGAATCAAATGATGGCAGCACGCCTGCTCGCAAACATTTCTTCATCAAAAGTGCTATTACAATCCCCAATAGCATACCAACCACGTTCCAGACAACGTCAGCGAGTGCTGCTGATCGAGAAGGTAACCATACTTGTGCTAGCTGAAGGATAAAAGCAAGCAATAAACCGAGAACAAATAACCCAAGCATACGAGCGACCGTATTGCGGCCGATTCCCGTAACCAATCCGCTGGCAAGACCAAATGGGATAAACAACACAACGTTGCCAAGCATATCGCTTAGAGAAGTCATCCAACGCCAATCAGAAAAAAAGTTCTCCAATACACCTGGCTCAGGTTGAGAAAAATTTCCTGGGTAAAGTGACCCATAAATGATGAGTAGTGCTATCACCAAGAGTATTCGCATTTCATTCCATCAAAATTTTATACTTTTATCAGTTAGTGAAGATGATCACCAGGCTAAAGCATTCTTAACTTTGTGCAGTAGGTACTTAAGTTTTCTATATAGATTTTTTTCCAGCAAAAACTGTAGACGTAACCAATAATATGAAAAGTCCTATGCCTAGCTAGTTAAATCTAGCTAACCAATGGTTATATTATAATTACACAAGAATGCGATCATTTTTTAAATAGCCTGATCGCATCTATTAATGGTGCCTCGCCAGCTTTTATTTTTCTCAAAAATAAGGATCACCCTATGCTCTGGATAAAATCATTACATATTATTTTTATGGTTACCTGGTTTGCTGGCCTATTTTATTTACCCCGGTTGTTTGTTTACCACGCCATGTGTACTGATCAAGCTGGGATTGATCGTTTCAAAGTGATGGAACGTAAACTCTTCTACGGTATCATGACACCTGGCGCGCTATTGACGCTGCTATTTGGAATCTGGTTATGGCTCGGTTACGGTTTCTCTGGGATCTGGCTGCATGCTAAATTAGCTCTGGTCATCCTGTTGATTGCCTACCATATATACTGCGGCAAATTACTGATCGATTTCAAACATGATCGCAATCAACACGGTCATGTTTATTATCGCTGGTTCAATGAGATCCCCGTCATTATTTTATTTGCAGTAGTCATGCTCGTCGTGGTCAAACCCTGGTAATGTCACCCATTTTCGGGCGTAATTTACTCATCCATGACTTCTTCACCAGGAAACAGCACTTCTGTAAAGCCAAACTTGCGAAGATCAGTAATACGCATTGGGTAGAGTATTCCTTGCAGGTGGTCACATTCATGTTGCACCACACGCGCATGAAAACCGTCCACACTCCGATCGATTACATTACCGAACTGATCGACCCCCTGATAACGTAGCTGGGTATAGCGCGGTACTATACCGCGCAGCCCGGGAACACTTAAACACCCTTCCCAGTCTTCTTCCATTTTTTTTGTCAATGGCGTCAAAACAGGATTGATCAATACAGTGAAAGGGACTGTTTCCGCCCTTGGATAGCGTGGATTATATTCCACGCCAAATATAACCACTTGCTGATCAACACCAATTTGCGGTGCAGCCAAGCCCGCACCATTGAGCGCTGCCATCGTATCCTGCATATCCTGAATCAGTGCTTCAAGTTCGGGTGTATTGAATTTGCCCACTTTCTTCGCTACTTGCAGCAGACGTGGATCGCCCATTTTCAAAACAGTTCTAATCGTCATTTATTTTTACCAAATGTTCTAATATGTTTCGTACGCTTATCATGGTTTCTTCCAAAACAGCGTAAACTTCCTTTAGTGGAATTGCATGTGCGCTTGCACCACGCCCTGCCGCATAGTTCGCAACAGCCGCAATTGCAGCATAAGGCAGCCCTAGTTCCTTCGCGAGCACAGCTTCCGGCATACCCGTCATGCCTATCATATCTGCCCCATCTCGCTCCAATCGATTCACTTCTGCAGCCGTTTCAAGCCGCGGCCCTTGAGTCACCGCATAAACTCCCCCATCGATAATGTTCTCGTTCGCCTGTTTCGCTGCTGACAAAAGATGGCTGCGCGTTTCCAGACAAAAGGGATGGGTAAAATCAGTATACGTAATGGGTCTATCGGTTTTATCAAAATAAGTGAATTTCCGATCATAGGTATAATCAATGATTTGATCCGGCACAACCAACCTGCCAGGTATCAAATCTGCACGGATGCCACCTACCGATACGACCGCGATAATTCGTTTTGGTTTAAATAAATGCAGTGCCCAAAGATTAGCTTGGTAATTGACAGCATGTGGTGGAATGGTATGGCCATGACCATGTCGTGCCAGGAACACGATCTCCTGATCCTGGATTTTGCCAAAGGTTAAGGGTCCAGATGGCTCACCATAAGGCGTTCTCACGATCTGGCGATGTGATATTTCCAGGCAAGCAAGCTTAGTCATTCCGCTTCCACCAATAATTGCGAGCATATTTCTTTCTACCTCATTCCTTAATGGCATAGATTGCGGGTAAATTTCGCCATAACCCCTGTATATCCATGCCATAACCAAATACATACCGATCTGGCAATGTCATGCCTATAAAATCTGCACGAATCGGTTTTGCTTGACCAATAGCTTTATCTGCGAGTACGGCACTATAAAATGCTTTTGCTTTTCCTTCCATCATGCGCTCACGAATCGCGGCAAGTGTAACACCTTCATCCAGTACATCATCCAGAACCAGCACGACTCTTTCCTTTAAATCAATTTGGGGCGGCACTTTCCAGTCAATGCGCCCGCCTCGAAGGGTACGATTATAGCGACTCACGTGCAGATAATCGAAATCCAGCGGAAAATGAAGCAAGGGCAGTAATTGTCCAGTAAAGACCACGGCACCGCCCATCACACAGAATACCAATGGATATTGACCCGATAATGCCAGCGTAATCTCTTTAGCCATACGTTCTATCGTTTCCATCAGTACTTGAGCGGAAACGATCAACTCTGCATTCTTCAGGAGTTGTTCTGCTTCGTTAGCGGTTAACATGTAAATATCAAATACTGAATCCGGCGCTATCCTGCAGCAATTTCACCAGCCCTGCTTCATCCAGTATCGTGATATCCAACTCGACAGCCTTGTCATATTTGCTGCCTGGATCGACACCCACCACTACGTAATCGGTTTTTGAGGAAACACTACTCGTGACTTTACCCCCCAGATGCTCGATTTTTTCCTTTGCTTGCTCGCGTGCCATGTTGGGTAATGTCCCAGTCAGAACAAAAGTCTTGCCATGAATGGAGCTACTAACAGGTGTAACCACTTCTGAGCTTTCTTCCCATCTGACGCCACAGCTACGTAATTGCTCGATCACTTCGCGATTGTGTTGTTCGGCAAAAAAGTCGGCAATACTCTGAGCAACCACTGGACCGATATCGGATACCTGCTGCAATTGTTCCATATTGGTAGTCATTAATCGATCGAGTTGACCAAAATGACGTGCCAGTTCTTTGGCCGTAGATTCGCCCACATGACGAATACCCAGTGCGTAAATAAAGCGGGCGAGCGTGGTCTGCTTACTTTTTTCAATCGCCAGCAGTACATTATTCGCAGATTTTTCGGCCATACGCTCCAAATTGACCAACGCTGTAATACCCAACTTATAAAGATCAGCAGGGGTACGCACGACAGAGTGATCCACCAATTGATCTACCAGTTTTTCACCCAACCCCTCGATATCCATGGCGCGGCGCGAAGCAAAATGTAAAACCGCTTGCTTTCGCTGCGCAGGACAAAACAACCCGCCGGTACAACGCATGACTGTTTCTCCCGGCAGGCGCACTGCACGGGCACCGCAAACTGGACAGTGATCAGGCATTAAAAAAGATTTTACGTGAAGTGGCCGTTGCTCAGGGATAACCGCCACCACCTCTGGAATGACATCTCCCGCTCGACGCACGATGACCTTGTCGCCAATCATAATTTGCTTACGCTTGATTTCATCTTCGTTATGCAAGGTTGCATTGGTCACGGTTACGCCGCCAACAAAAACCGGCGCCAATCGCGCAACCGGTGTTAATGCCCCTGTTCTGCCGACTTGCACATCGATTCCCAGTAATTCGGTCATCGCTTCCTGCGCAGGGAATTTATGCGCAATTGCAAAACGAGGAGCGCGCGAAACGAAACCCAGTTTTTCCTGTTGCGCTAAATCGTTCACTTTATAAACGATACCATCGGTATCGTAAGGCAGCTTATCACGCAAAATGGCCATCTGGCGGTAGTAAGCCAGTAATGCTGTGACACCGGTAACCACTTTATGCTCTCGCGCTACCGGGAAATGCAATGAAGTCAGGTAGGCGATAATTTCACTGTGTCGGGTATAAGGAGTAACTCCACCTTCATGAACACCCACACCATAAGCAAAAAAAGTCAGCCTGCGCTTCGCTGTAATACCCGGGTCTAGTTGTCTGAGCGAACCCGCAGCGGCATTGCGTGAATTGGCAAAGATCTTCTCACCTTTGTTCTGCTGTTCCAGATTAAGCTTCTCAAAATCCGCCTTCAATATCAGCACTTCGCCCCGCACCTCGAGCAGCGCAGGAGAATGCTCAATGGGCAACCGCAATGGAATCGATTTAATGGTACGCAAATTGAGCATGATATCTTCACCTGTGTAACCATCGCCCCGCGTCGCGCCACTCGTCAATACGCCATTCTCGTAGGTTAAACCAACAGCTAGCCCATCGAATTTAGGTTCTACCGTATATTCGACGCTATCGGCCTTGAGTTCCTCTCGTATCCGGCGGTCAAATGCTTCCACTTCGGTATCTTCAAACGCATTATTAAGTGAAAGCATGGGAGTACGGTGCGTCACCTGGATAAACTCTTTCAGAGGCGCGGCGCCCACACGCTGAGTAGGCGAATCAGGTGTGACCAGCTGAGGATAATGCTGCTCGAACTGCTGCAATTCGCGAAACATCCGGTCGTATTCAACATCCGGGATGATCGGTGCATCCAGGACATAATAACGATAATTGTGCATATCAATCGCTTCACGCAATGCTTTCACTTGTTGCTGAATTGTTTCGGGCGGCTGATTCATATCAATTCTGAGATATTCGCGTGTAATAGTATTTTCTGTATCAAGTCAAGTTACAAATAGCAGTACGAATTATATTTATTTGAAGCATTTTCCCATTAATCATAAGCCTAGAATAGCGATTTTCTCTGGAATGCCTAAGTACTTCTAGCAAGCTTATGTTTTCGTTATTGGAATAAACCATCACTTGATAGCAATTTATTCGAAAAGCACTATTTGGCGAGAATCTGTTATTAAACTCATTGAAATTTAAATCTTTTAATTCCCAAGCTGGAAAAGGGTTATCAATATGTCTTTGACGTTCAAAGAAACGATGTCGGGTTATTTTGCCCTCGGGGTAACTGATCCGGTTGAAGGAGCCAATGTAGGTAAACAAAACAGTACTCAGCTGGCGATGCACGCCAAGGTCAGCCTAGATAACCTGGATCGCTTCTTAAGTGACCCGAACCATCTAGGATCATTGACTGGCACCATAGATTTCCTCCCCTTTGGAGCCGGAATCGCAGCGAGCTCCGGGGTATTCAACCTGTTCAAACCTACCGATGACCCCGACATGACCTATATGGTCTATGAGCTAGCGTTTCAGCATAAAGGGCAAGATTATTATTTAGCTGGTCACAAAAATGTCAAGGACGATCATGGTTTTGATCTCTGGTCTGATACCACCACTTTGTATACTTGCCTGCATCAGGGCAAAGACAAAAGTGGTCCAATCGTGGGTGCGGGAATTTTGACACTTGGAGTTAAACAACTGGCTGATCTACTTTCCACCATTGAAGTCCCTGGAGCCACCAGCCTGGCTGAGAAAGCCCGCGCCATTGAAAAATTCGGCGCATTCTTTGCAGGAAAGCTATGGGATAGCTATATCATTCCTAAATTCGGCAAACAGTTACTGGATAAATCTCATGATGAGACGCTGCATTATGATGTCATTGTGATTGGCAGCGGCTTTGGCGGAGCCATAACGGGTTGCAGATTGGCAGAAAAAGGACTGAAAGTTTGTATTCTCGAACGTGGTCGGCGCTGGGAAGTCAAGGATTATCCACGCGATCCCAAGGATGCCTGGTGGTGGTCCAATGAGAAACCCGCCGAATTGAATGGCTGGATTGATATTCGTACCTATCCTGACATGGCGGTTGCACAGTGCAGCGGTGTGGGCGGCGGTTCGCTGATTTACGCGAATATTTTCGTCGAGGCTGAGCCATTTGTTTTCGATTCCGGCTGGCCTAAGGAAATCACTTACGAATCCTTAAAGCCGTATTATGAAAAAACCGGCAAGATGCTCAACGTTCAGGAAGTACCCGATAATCAGTGGCCGGCCAAGACCAAACTGATGAAAGAAGCAGCCGAGAAAAGTGGTTTCGGTGATCGTTTTCGTAAAATGCCCCTCGCAGTCACCTTTGATCCCGATTTCAGTTATGATCGTCCGGATGCTTTTGGCGATCAGCATACCAAATATCACACCAACGCATTCGGTCAGGAGCAAGGTACTTGCGTTCATTGCGGTAATTGCGACATCGGTTGCCAGGTCAAAGCCCGCAATACCCTGGATTTGAATTATATTCCTCTGGCCGAGCAGCATGGCGCCGCAGTCAAGCCATTGCACCTCGTGCAACGCATCACGCCGCTCCATAGCGGTGAAGGTTATCGCGTCGATTTCAACGTGATCGATACCAACAAACAAAAACTGACTCCTGGTTTTCTGAACGCTAAAAAAGTGATTGTGGCAGCCGGTACGATGGGAACCAATGACCTGCTCCTTCGCTGCCGTGATCAATATGGAACCCTGCCCAATCTCAGCCCGGTCCTCGGTACAGGGTGGAGTTCCAATGGCGATTTCCTGACCCCGGCAGTTTATCACCATCGTGATATCTCACCGACCTATGGCCCGACGATCACCAGTGCCATTGATTTTCTGGATGGATCCTTCAAAGGACAGCGATTCTGGGTGCAGGACGGCGGCTTTCCCAATCTGATGAAAGATGCCGTCACTGGTTTAAGTAAGGATCATCACTTTGGACATTTTTTCAGTGCCTTGCAGTCCCTGGTCCAAAATAAGAGCCCTTTATCTTCGGTCATGCCGTGGTTTGGACAGGCAGTGGATGCCTCAGATGGCGTATTGAAACTTTCTCGCAGCTGGATACCCCCCTTTCGCCACAAAGTACAATTGGATTGGAATATCAAAAAATCCGAGGGTGCTGTCCAGGCATTGGTCGACATGCATGAAAAACTCTCAAAAGCGACAAAAGGCGAAGCCAAGGTTCCTTTGACCTGGTCCATCCTGAAAAATTTGATCACACCGCATCCCTTGGGAGGCTGCCGAATGGGCACCCATAGCGCAGACGGCGTTGTCGATCATAAGGGAGAAGTGTTTGGTTACCCAGGTCTTTACATTGCCGATGGATCCATTTTTCCGAAAGCAGTTGGCTTAAATCCTTCCCGCACGATCGCTGCTCTGGCGGAGCGTATCGCGGAACTGATCGAGCCTTGATTCCAGCTAACCACACCATACCGAAAGGATGACATCATGGATCTGACGGAACGTATCGTTCCCTTCACGGCTGGCGACGGCATGGCATTGAACCTGATCAATGTTCGCTCCTCCAGCCGGCCGCCCACGCAAGAACCCGTTATCCTGGTTCACGGCGCAGGAGTGCGGGCAAATATCTTCCGTGCACCAGAAAAAAAAACTATCGTCGATGCGCTTATAGAAGCTGGCTACGATGTCTGGCTGGAGAACTGGCGTGCCAGTATCGATTTTCCTGCCAACACCTGGACCCTCGATCAAGCAGCACTTTACGATCACCCCTACGCAGTGCGAAGAATCTGCGAAGAAACGGGTCATGAAACCATGAAGGCGATTATCCATTGCCAAGGTTCTACCAGTTTTATGATGTCCGCCATGGCGGGCCTTGTGCCCCAAGTATCGACCATTATTGCGAACGCCGTCACTTTGCATCCGGTTGTACCTGCCTGGTCGGCATTTAAGCTAAATTTTGTCGTCCCGTTAGTAAATACGCTCACTCCTTATGTAAATCCCCACTGGGGAGTGGATGCGCCAACCTGGATCGCCAAGTTAATGACGGCCATGGTCAAACTGACTCATCATGAATGCAATAACACCGTCTGCAAGCTGGTGAGTTTTACCTATGGCAGCGGCTTTCCAGCTTTATGGCAGCATGAAAACCTCAACGAAAACACCCATGAATGGCTTAAGGAAGAATTTGGTAACGTGCCCCTGAGATTTTTCCAGCAGATGGCTCGCTGCGTCCACAAGGGCAATCTGGTTTCCGTAGAAAGTTACTCCGAATTACCAGCAGATTTCGGTGCTGTACCACCCAAAACAGCAGCACGTTTTTCATTTTTTTGCGGCGGAAAGAATCGCTGTTTTTTACCGGAGAGCCAAGAAAAATCATGGGCCTATTTTGACAAGCTGCAGCCTAATTTCCATACACTGCATAGGCTGCCGGAATACAGTCACTTGGATATCTTCATGGGCAAGAATGCTGCTCGTGACGTCTTTCCCATCATGATCAAAGAACTCGCCAAATAATCAGGAGATAACAAACATGGGCATTCCCAAGCGAATCAAAGTAACTTCTGGCCAACATTCCTTGGTCGACGATATTCCTTTTCAGCTACCTGTGCAATGCGCTCCATCCCCTGTCTTGATGGCGGCGTTCCCCATCAATGCAGACAAAGCCGAGGCTGCATTACCGGCAGAGGTTCATCCGCTAAGACTCCGTAACAATAAAGGCCTGCTGGTGGTGACCGTCATCAACTATCTGGGAACCAACATCGGCAAATATATTGAATATAGTATCGGTATCGCCTGTACCCATGGCCTTAAACCTGCCCCCCCTTTGCTTCCGTTGCTATTGATGAATACTTTCGGCACGGGTCAATATGTACTCGAATTACCGGTATCCACAAAAATTTCCGTCAAGGGTGGCAAAGGCATCTGGGGTATGCCCAAGCATCAAGGCAATCTTGACTTTAAGATCGGAGATAACACTGTCAGCAGCCAATATGATCTGGATGGTCAATTGGTAACTTATATAGAAATAGCTCGCCCCTCATTCTCTTTTCTGCCTTTGCTGAATATCCCCGCTGTCAATTACTGCGCTTTCCGTGGCATGCTGATGAAATCCAGCATCTACATTAAAGGCTGGGCAGGCATGAAGCTGTTCAAGTTCGCCAAAGCCAAGCTGGTGTTAGGCGATCATCCACACGCTGATGTTCTGAAAACCCTGGAAATTGAAAACCAGCCGTTGATGACCGCCTTCATACCAGGCGTTGTCGGCACACTCGATGACCATATCGAATCCTGGTTTCTTCACCAGGCCGAACCACCATCAACGCCACCAGAAGGATTCGAAAGTGTCATTGATTTACCGCAGGATGAAACGTGGCCACCGTCACCAAGCGCCCCGATCATTGGTGAAACATTTGGCAATCTCAACCGTTAAAATTCACTAACATGAGTATAAGCAAATCTGTTCACCTCGCAGCGCCCCAAAAATCCGGCGAACCCAGACGAGCCTTGGTACTGCCAGGTGGTGGCTTGCGCCTGTCTTACCAGGCCGGTATTTTGGCTGCTCTGGAGGAAGCTGGTATGGTTTTTCAGTTCATGGACGGCACCTCGGGTGGTAGCCTGAATTTGTCCATGCTGCTATCAGGACTCTCACCAACAGAAATATGTCGGCGCTGGCGTACTTTGCGTCTGATCGACACCATTTCATTTCTACCAATCGAGGATTGCCTTAAAGTTGAGAATTTGCAAGGCGTTGGCGATGCCGATGGTTTCCGCAGTAAGGTACTGCCTCATTTCGGTATCGATTTTGCAGCCATCCACCAAGTGGATGCAGTTAACGCCAGCTATAACGTCCTGGATTACGCCAACAAAACCGTTAAAACTATTTCTCATCAGAATATTGACGAAGACATGATCATTGCCGGTATGTCTTTGCCGGGCGTCTTTCCGCCAGTGCGTAAGGAGGGAGGTATTTATCTGGATACCGGTTTTGTCCAGGATGCCAATCTCATCGAGGTAGTCAGGAATGCTGCCGAGGAGATCTGGGTACTTTGGGGATTAGGCAATACAGGGGTATACCGTGGAGGCATATTGCACCTCTATGTGCAAATGCTGGAAGTTAGCGCCAATACCGCTTTGAACAACCAGCTGGAAATCATACGGGAGCTTAATCACCGCATCGAGAAAGGTGACAGTCCTTATGGTCAAACTCGCCCAATCCAGGTCCATGTCATTCGACCTGACCATCCTCTACCCTTGGACCCAGATTTGTATCTTGGTAAAATCGACCATGCCACTTTAATCGAAATGGGCTATGCCGATGGCAAAGCCTATTTGCAAAATCTTACCCAAGCACCAGGCCAGATCAATCCTACTAACCCCTCCCGCATGAAAGATCCAGCGCCGGGAATCCGCTTTTCGCAGCACTTGGCAGGCTACTTAAATTTTCAGGAACGTCCTGGCACAAGAGAAGATTTAAAGCTGAGCCTGACCGTTCATATTGATCATCTCGAAGCTTTTGTTAATGATCCACAGCATACCGCAAGAATGACGGGTCATCTGAGCAACCCCACTATCGGCACTTTTAGGATGCTCACTGACGGTCGCTTTACTTTGGAAAAAAATGCATCGAAGAAAACACGAAAAATTACTTATGAATTTGGTATAGAAAAAGATAATCAAGGTTACAGTTTTATCCTCGAGCAAGTCCTTCATGACGACCTTGGTCTCGACCTGTGGCGTGATTTATCGAATCTGAGTCTAAAATTATTCAAAGGGCGTGTGGAGGATGGGAATCTCGTCGCTATCGGCACTTTATGCCTGCCCTTGGCAGGTATCAAGGATTTAATCAAGAGTTTCCATGCCACGGAAGCGGCATCGTTCACAGAAGAAATTGCAATTAAGGGGCGTTTCGCTCGCTTTTTCCTCGGTGAATTGTATGACGTTTATGGCTAATACGCTTGATCGAAGACATTCTTGATTTCATGCTGGAGCAATCATGCCTACCTCATCTTTACTTCCAGAAAATCTGAGCCTTGCTCCATAATATAACGTGAGTTCGACATAAGGATTACATCAACGCGACTGGAAGTGACCTGGTCAAGTAAAACCGGACAACCCAGTTAAGCGACTTCTTTCAATTTTTCTGTTTCCACTTCATATTGATTGGGGCTTTTGTACTCCAAGTATGAATGCAGTCGATGGCTGTTATAGAACATGGAAATATACTGCAGCACATCTTGCTGTGCTGCATGACGGGTTTGG